>JACZYI010000001.1 GCA_022571175.1 Pseudomonadota bacterium | reverse complement strand
AACGGCGATTTTTGAACGTGATCCTGCTTCGCGTGCAATTTCTTTTATAATGACAGTACCTGCAGCAAGCTCCGGTGTCTCCATTTCGAAGAGTTTTGACAAAAATTTCTGATGTGAACGAGAGAGCCGAAGGAAAACACCTCGCGGACTATCTTCTACAGAGTATAGGTATGCACGAATACGCTCCCCCTGTTTATATCGCTCTCCGGGTATTTGTTCATCATACGGCAAAAGGCCGGTTGCGCGTCCAAAATCAACAAATATATTGCCTCGCTCAATACGCTGCACCGAGCCGTTTACAATATCACCCTGTCGTTGGCCAAATTCTTCAAGTACGGACACTTTTTCTGCCTCACGGATTTTTTGTATAATAACCTGCTTTGCTGTTTGAGCGGCTATACGACCAAAATCGATTGGGGGTAGCGGGTCTGCAATAAATTCACCAATGGCAATGTTGTCCCGCTTCTTCTTGGCGTCTTCCATGAGAATTTGCGTGGTGTGGTCTTCGATCACCTCCACCACCTCCATCATGCGAAAAAGTCGGATATCGCCACTCTCCTGATCAATCTGGGCGCGAATGTCATTTTCAGCACCATATCTGGCGCGGGCGGCTTTTTGTATCGCTTCCTCCATGGCTTCAATAACAATGGATTTCTCGATCGATTTTTCCCGCGCAACTGCTTCAGCTATGGCAAGCAATTCCAGCCTGTTAGCACCTACCGTCGGGGTCATGTTTTTTTCTCCTGTGGTCTCACACCCGAGTCCACCGCAGTGGAGTGTGGGTGCCATATGGCTCTTTTCTTTGTCACTGCCCACCTACATAGATGAGCTTTGCCTTGGCAATTTCTTCAAACGGGATCAAGACTTCTTCACCACTGGCATTTATTTGCACATTGCCATTATTGATTCCCATTAAGTGACCAATCCACTGACGACGTCCTGCAACCGGTTCGCGTAGTTCTATTTTGGCCTCTTTTCCCTTGAAACGATCATAATCTTCAATTTTCACCAATGGTCGGTCCAACCCGGGAGAACTTACCTCCAGCGAATACCCGCCTTCAACAAGATCCTCAACATCCAGGATTACCGACAATTCACGATTTAACCGGGCACAGTCATCAACATTCATGCCACCCTCATGCCGCTCGGCCAGGATTTGCAATATTGCTCTGCCGCCACCTGAAAATTTTACCTGTACCAAATCGAACCCAAGCGCCTCTGCGGTTGGGCGGAGCAGATCATCAATTTTTTCGGTTTTGGTTTGCAACTTATAACCGCTCAATATCATCACTCGTCAATTGCCAACAAAAAAGTGAGCCGCGGCCCACCCCAGTCACCATATTCATACTTGAAGAAGTGCCGCAAAATAGTGCGGCTTTCGGTGCAAATCAAGCCTTTTTAAAGAAATTATTGCTTCTGGCCGGTGAACTTGAATTGCAGAAAACTGTCTTTGCGCCCTTCTTTCAGTGCTTTTTCCTGATATCGTGTTACCGGCCAGTATCTGGGCGGTGTTTTCCAATGGGACGAATTTTCGGCCATCCATTGAAAATCATTACGAGCAAGCAATTGAACAAGCGTCCAGTGCACAGCAGCATCATGATCCGAGGTAACATGGAGTATAGCACCGGGTATCATTACGCGCGCCAGTTCATCCAGGTTTTTCTGGTTGATAAAGCGTCTTTTAACATGCTTCATCTTGGGCCAGGGGTCTGGGTGCAGTAAAAAAATACGATCAAGAGTTGATGGTGCCAGGGCCTCAAGAAGCTGGCGCGCATCATCATCATAAATTCGGATATTTTCGATTCCCATTTCTTCTATCTTGCCAACCAGACCGGCAACACCATTGATGAAATACTCACAGCCTATAAACCCAACAGCAGGATGGCGTCGTGCCATTTCAGCCAAATGTTCTCCTTTGCCAAATCCAATTTCAAACCAAATTTCCGATTTGGCCGCGTCAAATAACTCTGTTGGTATAATTGGCAGCGCATTTTTTCCAGGCAAAGTAATCCGGATTTTGGGCAATTGATCCCTCAGAAACCTTTTCTGTTGGGACGTTAGTGCTCGGCCTATTCGGCGACCATAGGTCTGCTGCAGGTGAGATATATTTTCGGTACCGACCAATGAACGGGCCCGATGTTCAGGCCATTTCCCGTTTGATGGTTTCAGCAAGATCCGTTTTTTCCCAAGAGAATCCGCCGTCTGCAGTCGGTATTCGTCCAAAATGTCCGTAGGCGGAGGTTGCTACATAAATGGGTTTATTCAGCTGTAAATATTCACGAATGCCGCGGGGGCTTAAATCCACCAATTCGCAAAGTCGATCCTGCAATTTTGCTTCATCAACCTTTCCAGTATTGTGAAGATTAACGTAAAACGATAAGGGCTTGGAGACACCGATTGCATAGGACAGTTGGATCGTACAGCGCGAAGCAACGCCAGAGGCGACGACATTTTTAGCCATATACCTGGCCATATAAGCTGCTGATCTGTCCACCTTTGTGGGGTCCTTGCCTGAAAAGGCTCCCCCTCCGTGGGGAGCGGCTCCACCATATGTATCCACAATAATTTTTCTGCCAGTCAGGCCGGTATCCCCAACAGGACCGCCAACGATAAATTGACCGGTCGGATTTACGTAGAATTCTTCGTCCGGGCACATCCAGCCTTCGGGTAGAATATTCTCAACATGACCCCTGACATATTCACGCAAATCTGATCCCGTAAAATTCTCAGTATGCTGGCTGGAAACCACGACCGAAGTTGCTCCAACCGGGCGTCCCTTTTCATATTTCAGCGTGATCTGGCTTTTAGAGTCTGGCTCCAGCCCCGGGGCATCGCCAAGATGGCGCGCCTCAGCCAGAGATCGGAGAATGTCATGAGAATACTGGATAGGCGCTGGCATCAGGACCTGCGTCTCATCGCAGGCATAACCAAACATGATCCCCTGGTCACCAGCGCCTTCATCTTTATTGTGGGAGGAATCCACACCCATGGCAATATCAGGCGACTGGGGTTTAATGTGAGCCACAAATTCGACCGTTTCCCAGTGAAATCCTTCCTGCTCGTACCCAATGTCTTTAACCGCCCCACGCGCAGCTTCTTCCAGATCAGCATCCGAAATCGTATCCGGGCCACGGACTTCTCCCGCAACCATGATAAGATTCTTGGTGACCAACGTTTCGACGGCCACACGTGCTTCAGAATCCTGACCGATGTACAAATCAACAATACTGTCCGAAATTCTGTCAGCTACCTTATCCGGATGGCCTTCGGAAACAGATTCGCTGGTAAATAGATAATCAGCTTGTGGCACAATATTTTCCTATCACTGGAATTAAACAGTCCTGACTTCATGGTTTCTCCCAAGCTCAGCCGTATAACAAGGTGAAAAACCATAAATCAAGCTTCATGGTCCAAATTCCAAAATTATTTAAACCCTTGCGCTCGGCAAAAGTCAGGCGCGGAAAGCCACCGCCTTCCACGCCCTAATAAATTTACAAGATCAATTTATGCAAAACAACTGTTGTTAACTGCGGGTGGTGCCACCAACTGCTTTTACCAGTTCAAAAATTCTCTTACGAACTTTCGGGTTTTCGATACGATAATAAGCTCTTACCAACTCCAACGTCTCACGTTTTGAAAGCTGCTCTGTTTTAAAGGTTTCACCAGTTTTTTCGCGTAACGCCCTGGCACGCGAGGCAGTTTCATCCGGCATTTCCTCAAAGAAAAAAGAAACAGGAACGTCCATTATTCGAGATAATTTATATAAACGGCTGGAGCCGATCCTGTTTGCTCCTCTTTCATATTTCTGTATCTGCTGAAAAGTCAATCCAAGGGCACGACCCAGTTTTTCTTGGCTCATACCTAAAAGGGTTCGGCGTAGACGGACTCTCGAGCCCACATGTATGTCAATAGGATCCGGTTTTGAAATCACTTTGTTTGACCTCCTTTATTATCAAGGGGCTTTGTGTTTTTACCAAGAGCAGTATAACCCCGACCCCGTATTTATCCAACAATGCTCAAATTTTTATTAACGCTTGCAAGGCCTTTTAACGCCTCTTTTTTCCATATCCAAGTATTAATCCGGCAAGAAGCAGAAGAAGATATATGCGCCCTCCAAATCGAGAATAAAATGTGCTCTCAGTCAGTTCCCGCGGAAGCGCGCTGTCCAAGACACCGGACATGCCTAAATCCAGTTTCTTGACGATACGTCCATGTGAATCAATGACGGCTGAAATGCCGGTTGCTGCAGACCTGACCACGGGCAACCCTTCTTCAACAGCTCTGAACTTGGCCATGGCAAGATGTTGATAGGGGCCTGAACTCTGCCCGAACCAGCCATCGTTGGTAATATTTAATATCCATTGCGGTCTGGGCGTTCCGGTCACCTCACCAGAAAATATGATCTCGTAACATATGAGTGGGCTAAAAGAGGGAAGCCCCGGCAAGAAAACCGTAGCTCGTCCCGCACCGGCAGAATAGTCAAGGTCACCTGATACAATTTTATCGAGCCCCAGTTTTCTGAAGAATGACCGGAAGGGCAGATATTCGCCAAATGGCACCAGGTGGGACTTATCGTAAAAGGGAGATAGCTCTCCCTCCGGGGTCATCTGGTAAATAGAGTTGAATACGCGCAATCCATCCGATGTCAGGTCCACTCTTGCCGCACCAGTAATGATAGAAATATTTTCCTCTGCCGCCAGAATCTGTAGTTCTTTCTCAATAGACTTATTGTCCGGACGATAGGTCAGTGCGGTCTCTGGCCAGATTACATGCGTAATGTCCCCTGCATATTCTGATGCACGCCTGCTCATCTCCAGATATTTCTCGAAATTTTCCAGTTTTTTATCAGGTGCCCACTTATCTTTTTGAGCGATATTAGCCTGAATCAATCGAATTTTTACGCCACCATGAAATATGGGTTCAGCGATGAGAAGCCTTATTTGGCCAAGACCAAACAAAAGGAAAAAACCCGCCAATGCCAGCGCTGGAATACGGATTCGATTTTGGACTCCACCCTCAATCAACAGAACAAAGCTGGCTCCGATAAGTATCGTAAAGAAACCAAGGCCATGACTTCCGATATAGGCAACGGACTGAATCATGGCATCTGATCCCGCCCAGATATTGGCGGTTTGATTCCATGGAAATCCGGTGAAAAGAACCCCGCGCAGCCACTCAAAAATCGTCCAGATGACAGCCAGCACAAAAATCCGTCGCCACCCGGATGGCCAGAACATACGGGCAAGACCAAAGGTCAGTCCCGTATAAAGAGCCAGAATACCGGCCAGAGTTGCTACCACCAGAGGAGCGGGCCACACCGGAAGGCTCTCCTGGGCCAGAAATGACAACCCAATCCAATAATTTGCTGCCAGAAAATGGCCAAATCCAAAAAACCAGCCAAACCTGAATGCCGTGACCACCGTCTTGCTATGATCGATGGCCAGTAAAATCAGGGGGAAAACTACAAAAATAAGCGGAAAAATATTGAACGGTGCAAAGGCGAAGGCATAGCTGGCCCCCGCAACCATGCTCAGAAGCGCAAATCTCCAACCCCTCAGTTTTCTGACGAATTCGCTAACACCCCCAGCGCCCCACATGCCTCTAAATACGGTCTGCATTTTAAATGCCGTCGGTATTTTATTGGCCATTTTCACCAACAATTATTCTGAGAGTCTTCAAACGTCTTACATCCGCATCAAGGATCTCGAATATAAAGCCTTGCACATGCGATACTCTTTCGCCAATGGCTGGTACTCGCCCTTCAAGGGAAATCACGAGCCCACCCAAAGTATTGATGTCTTCATCACGTTCATCAGGAAGAAGATCGCAATTAAGGATTGCTTCAAGTTCCTCAAGCGGAAGTCGGGCATCCGCTTCATAGATATTATCCGCGATTTTTACCAACTTTGGAGAACTCTCAACATCATGTTCGTCTTCAATTTCGCCTACAATCTGCTCGACCAGGTCTTCGATGGTGACCAAGCCATCGGTCCCGCCATATTCATCCACCACAATCGCCATGTGAGTGCGTTTCAGCTTCATTTTAGCTAATAAATCAATGAGCTTCATCGATGGAGCTACAAACAAAACAGGGCGTAATAAATATTTCGCGGACTGTGCTTCTTTCCCATTTGGCTCATTTATGGCCTTTATGACATCCTTGACATGGATAAACCCCAGCACCTCGTCTAGAGTTCTTCGGTAAATAGGAAATCGTGAATGTGCGGCCTCAGCAAACGCTTTCGTCAGGCCTTTAATCGTTATCTTGTCCTCAAGAGCGACAATATCAGCCCGGGGTACCATGATGTCATCGAGGCGGAGTTCCCCATAATTGAGTACGTTAAAAAGCATGGACCGTTCATCATTGCCTAACTTGCCTCCCGTTTGTTGCTCATCATGCTCTTCGATGACTTCTTCAAGGCTTTCTTTCAGCGAGGCGTCCCCGCCGTGATGAAAACTGATGCCCCTCAGAAACCGACCGATTTTTTGGCCAATGCTGGTTGGATCGCCGGAGTTTCCTTTTTTTACCATAGACGCTAACCCCCGATCCTGTTTTTGACCATTGCCTGGTCCTGATATGGGTTGTTCACTCCTAACGCCATCAAAACTCTCACTTCCAGTGCCTCCATATTCCTGGCCATCTCCGGAGTTGAATGGTCATAACCCAGCAAGTGCAACAATCCATGAATCGTTAAGTGCCTGAGGTGATGATCAAGCGAAATGTTTCGCTCTTCTGCTTCCCGGCAAAGAGTTTCAAAGCCAAGTACAATGTCACCTAAGTGATGCGACCCAGAGGCATTTTGGAAGGAACCCGTCTTTTCATGGTTGGAGAAAGACAAAACGTTGGTCGGTCCACTCTTGCCCCGGAATTCATTATTCAGTTCTGCCATCTGATCGTCACCTGTCAACAGCACCGAAATTTCCTGCTGACCGGCAGGAGAACCTTCTCTGGCCAGCTCCGGATCTGCGAATAGCTCCAGGATAGTTTCCTTTATCATTTCCACTGCGTAAGGCAGAGATTGCTTCCAAGCATCGTGCACGGTATTAACATCGATCTCAAGATTTGATGTGCGCCTGTCCATGAAAGTGGCTTTGAATGTTGTTGATTTTTCGCTTGGTATTTTTTTTTCTGTTGCCATTAGTTTTTGTTTTCAGAGCGTTGTTTGTTCTTTCCGTGGGCCTTGCTTTCGCTGACTTCATAAGCTTCAACAATCTGGCCAACCAGCGGATGGCGCACCACGTCCTCCGGGCCAAAACGAATAACCGAAATGCCTTCTAAGTCTTTCAGCACTTCCAGCGCATGAAACAGTCCTGAGGGCTCACCCGCTGGCAAATCAATCTGGCTAGGGTCTCCAGCAATCACCATTCGGCTGTTTTCGCCAAGCCGGGTCAGCATCATTTTCATTTGCATGGCCGTTGTATTCTGGGCCTCATCCAGCAAAATGAAAGCGTTTGATAAAGTTCGCCCTCTCATGAAAGCCAATGGAGCAATCTCTATCTGACCCGTTCCCAGGCGCTTTTCCACTTGACCTTTCGGCAAGGTATCATGGAGAGCATCATAAATAGGGGTTAAATAGGGGTCCACTTTTTCACGCAAATCGCCCGGCAGAAAGCCCAGTTGTTCGCCGGCCTCGACGGCTGGTCGCGACAAAATAATCTTCTCCACTTCACCTTGCAATAATTTGGAGACCGCAGTTGCAACTGCCAAATAAGTCTTTCCTGTGCCAGCAGGGCCAATACCACAAATGAGCTGTTCGGACCTTAATTTTTCCATATAACGCGCCTGAGTGGGCGTTCTTGGTTTAATTATCCGTCTCTTGGTATTGATTTCAATTTGGCCAAATTCTGTTCTGGGTGGTTTTATAGAGACCTTTTCCGCATTGCTTCTTTTTGTGCCATTTTCCATTCGGATCACGCCATGTACATCCGCTGTTGATACCAGCTCACCCAACAACAGACGATCATACAGATTTTGCAGGACTGATCTTGCCTGTTCGCAATCGGCAGCCTCGCCTTCAATCACTGCCCGATTTCCGCGCCCAGAAATACAGACGTCCATTCCACTTTCGACAGCTGCCAAATTCTCATCATGCTGGCCAAAAAGCATGGGGAGAACTCTATTGTTATCAAATTCGATAACAATACGACAAGATCTGTTTTTCTGGTTTGAATGAGATGAATGGTTCAATTTGGTCCCAATTTCTAGGCGGCTGACCTGTCTCCCAATTCGCTCTCAAATACCCCTGCCAGACTGTTTGGCCCGGCCTTCACAATTTTGACAGCGCAAAGTCTGCCTATGCCGGAATTGTATGACTCACAATGGTCTTCGTCCAGAGCCGAGTTATCATAATCTATCCTTCCCCTTTCCCGGTCGGGATGCAATTCCGCGTGCACAGCCTGCATATAAGGGCTTCGGCCCACTAGTTGCCCAACCTCACGTCCCTCTCTTTCAAACAAAACCGGTAGAACTCTGCCAATCATTGTCTGATTAAACTTCATTTGATCTTCTTTCAGCAGGGTCTGAAGTCTGGCCAGCCGCTCGGACTTTACGCTCTCCGAAATTTGTTCTTTCTTTTCCGCTGAGGGGGTCCCCGGTCGAGGGCTGTATTTGAAACTGTAGGCCTGAGCAAAAGAAACTTCACGGACCAAATCAAGAGTCTGCTCAAAATCATCATCGGTTTCACCCGGAAAACCGACTATAAAATCACTGGAAAGCGCTATATCTGGTCGCGCCGCCCTCAACCGTTTCACTATTTTTATATAATCTGAACGTGTATGCTGACGGTTCATGGCCTCCAGAATACGGTCTGATCCGGATTGTACAGGCAGATGCAAATAAGGCATGCATTCGGGAATTGTGCGGTGAGCCTCGATCAGAGCTTCGGTCATATCCTTTGGGTGCGAGGTGGTGTAGCGAACCCTCGAAAGTCCTTCAATATCTGCAATATGTTTTATGAGTGTAGCCAAATCCGATTTTTGACCTTCAACATCAAGACCGTGAAAAGCATTCACATTTTGACCCAAAAGCGTAATTTCTTGCGCACCATTGGAAACCAAATTCCTGGCCTCGAACAAAATATCCTCCACCGGTCGGGAGAATTCAGCACCTCGCGTATACGGTACCACACAAAAACTGCAAAATTTGTCACAGCCCTCCTGAATAGTCAGAAACGCGCTTGGCTGCACCCCTGATCGCCGACCCGGGAGTTGTTCAAATTTCGATTTCGTGGGGAAGTCCGTTATTATCACCTTGCCCTTGTTGCCCGCACGCCTGGCTTCTTCCACCTCATGAATTGCGGCAGGCAAGTTCTGATATGATTGAGGGCCCATAACAATTTCGACCGCAGGCGCCCGCCTGATAATTTCCTCCCCCTCCGCCTGAGCCACACACCCCACTATGGCAATGAGCGGGCTGGTCTGGATAGCCGATCCGGATTTGGATTGCGCACGAATACGACCAATATCAGAATAGACCTTCTCAGCAGCTTTTTCCCGGATGTGGCATGTGTTCAGAATGATAATTTCTGCCTCGGTCACTTCGCCAACGGGTTTATAACCGGATTTGCACATGAGTTCTGACATGCGTTCAGAATCATACACATTCATCTGACAGCCATAGGATTTTATGTAAAAACGTTTTCCCATACTCGTCCAAAGCTTATGAGGTTTAAGGAGGCGGGACCCTAGCAGGGCACATTCACTTGTCAAGATTAAGAGCCGCCCACATGTCCAGAATGCCAAGCTGCGCCCCGCATTCCTGCCCCGATGTGGATGAAAAGAGCCTAGTCCTTCGTTTTTTCCCGTCGCGTACCATATAATTCCATGCGATGATCCACAAGCTTGTACCCCATTTCGCGCGCTATTTTTTCTTGAAGCCGATCAATCTCTTCATTTTGAAATTCGAGTACAGCCCCCGTTTCCACATCAATCAAATGATCGTGGTGGTCGTCAGAAACAGGCTCATAGCGTGATCGGCCATCCCTGAAATCATGGCGCTCTAGGATGCCGGCCTCTTCAAACAGGCGAACCGTTCGGTATACGGTGGCAATGCTAATGTTCGAATCGATTGCGGTTGACCGATGGTAGACCTCTTCCACATCCGGGTGATCCACAGCACCAGATAATACGCGGGCAATGACGCGCCGTTGGTCAGTCATGCGCATACCCTTTTCCATGCAAATGGATACAATATCCAGTGTCGGTTTTTTCATGTTCCGCCTCTTAGCAAGGGGTGATGGTATCAGCACCAACCATTGTGTGCATAACCGACTTCACCCCATGCACTATTTGAATCACTTATAAATCAATACAGTCTATCAAACCAGAGCAGTCGCAGCATTTTATAATAACCGGTATTCAGGAATTTTCCCCGGTATAGGCACAGTCCGATTGCCCATATCTGCCGTTAGTGGCCATATGCTGGACGGGCTGGAGGTTTGGGTAGAAAATAGCGAATTTAATCTTGAAAAAACATTGGGCACCTCTTTAACGGGCATTTGATTATTGGTCACATGAGACGAGGCCATATCCACCATCAAGAACTCAATATCCCTGGCTTTGAATGGCTTCATAACCCTCTCAAGATAGTATAAAATCAGGCGCTGCCATCCCTTTGCTTCAAGCCAGATTAGCGGGGGAAAAGCTCCTTTTCCCAATTTTAGCATCAGGGGGACGCAAATACACAGGTTCAATTCGACATTGTGCTTTAGCCATTTTCAAATTTTTGGACCAGAAGAGGAGGGTTTCGGCATTATATTCAACGAAAAAACTGCGCATATGTCCTGTTATCAAATCTGATGTCTCAAGGCCCGACCAGAGAACGGACAGTAGATCCGGGGGATCCAGGAGTGCAGATAGTTCGCTCCTCTCAATTCGCCTGGCACTGTCAAGTGGTTTAGCCAATTCACTCGTTCCGGTCTGAAAGGATTGGCAGAATATATTTGCCCTGCCCACACTCAAAAACACTGTAAATTTTTTACCCGGATTCTCAACAACCCGGTCCTGAATTGCTTTAGCGACAAGCGCTTCGAGTGTTGAAATTCCAATCACTGAACAACCCAAGGCCAAGGCCAGGCTATTGGCGGCCGCTACCGATACTCTGACCCCGGCAAAGGTTCCCGGTCCCACAACAACCGCACTGCGGTCAATCTCATTCATGGCGACATTTGCCTCTGCCATGGTTTTTTGGATCATCGGCATCAGCAGTTCAGCATGCCCCCTGGAAACATTCACCTCAGAGCTTGCCAATAGCTTGTCATCATCGCCGACGGCGACCGAACATTTATCCAGGGATGTATCGAAGGCAAGTGTGATCATCTTTTTTCCGGCGCCACCGATCAGAAAATTTTACAGGCGTCATCAAAGCTCAATCGAGGTCCTCTTGGATGGAGGCCCGCTGGATCACCATATCCCAGTGCGCACAAAAAATTGGACTTAACACGGCCCTCAGGGAAAAATGCCGCATTAACGCCTTCTGCATCAAAACCAGACATGGGGGCGCAGTCCAAGCCAAGTGCACGCGCTGCTAAAATCAGATAAGCCCCTTGCAAAGATCCATTGCGCATGGCTGTTTCCTCTGCCAACGGTTCATTTTCGGAAAATGCCGCTTGCATCTCAGGGTTATGAGGGAATAGCGCTGGAATATGCTCATAAAACCTGCTGTCAATGGCAACAATAACGCAAACGGGGGCAGTCATGGTTTTTTCCACATTTCCCCCCATCAAATGCGGTTTCAATTTTTTCTTGGCTTCCATTGATTTGAGGAAATAAAAGCGGGCAGGTGAGCAATTTGCACTCGTAGGCCCCCATCGTAAAAGATCATAGAGCGCTTGAAGGGTCACATCTGATACCGGCTTGTCCTGCCAGCTGTTGTGAGACCGCGCCTCCCGAAAAAGCTCGTCCAGAGCTTCATCATTTACAATATGTGACATCTCGGTTTCCTTCCTCTCGGATTGCAGATGATGACCTGACCAGACCCTTTCGCATCAATCAATAAAAAAGCTATAGTGCCAGACTAGCTAAGAAGAGCTTAAATCGAAAGATGTGTCGAAAAAAAATGATTATGAGTAATTTCCAAAGAATAATGATCCTCTCTGGGTTGATTCTTTTGACGTATTTTCCGAATAGCTTCGCTCAGGAGAATTCCGGAACGCCTTCAGTAACTGCCTTGATCTATCATCGTTTTGGGGAAAAGAATATACCGTCGACCAATGTCCGGTTGGAACAATTTGAAGCTCATCTGGACTTAATCAAGGCGGAAAATATTTCTCCTGTTTCCGCCAGGGATTTGAATGATTTTCTGGCCGGACGCACAGTACTGGCAGATAAATCAACAATCGTGACCATAGATGATGCCTACTACTCAGTGTTAACGGAGGCCTGGCCCAGATTGAAAAGAGCAGGCATTCCCCTGATTTTGTTCGTGGCAACCGATGCCATTGATCAAAATCTCACCGGATATCTGACCTGGAACGAAATTCGGGTACTTGTAGCTGATGGAGTCGAAATCGGGCATCATGGTGCAGGTCATATACATATGATTGATGAAGGCTTGGATGAGGCCCAGGATGATATCTTACGCGCCAGTGCCAGATTTGAGGCAGAGCTCGGATTTGTGCCAAAATATTTTGCCTATCCATACGGCGAGTATGACCGAGTACTTTCTGGTCTGATACAAAATTTGGGCTTTGATCTTGCGTTTGCTCAATATTCTGGCGCCATAGGCCCGGAGTCCGATCCCTATAGTCTGCCACGCTTTGCGATCAATGAGCGGTATGGAGAATCATCGCGATTTAGAGATATTATAGACGCACGCGCCTGGCCCCTGGACCGGATTTCTCCCGCAGACACGGTTATCTCAAAAGCTGATTTCACTTCTGGAATTGAATTCATGATTGAAAAACCCTTGCCTGATATGGAGTTGATCGCTTGTTATCCCTCCCACCAAACTGAGCCTGCTGAGATAAGGAAGTTAGAAAATGGTATTTTTCGCATTGAACTTCAAACGCCCTTCCCGCGTGGTCGCAATCGAATCAACTGCACTTTGCCCGCAGGCGATGGTCGCTGGTATTGGTGGGGATGGTTCTTTTATGTGCCCTAAGCGGGTTTCAGGTGTGATCTAGACCTGCTGCACGTCTTTTACTTCGGGCACGTAATAATGCATGAGATTTTTTATACCATGCTGCAGGGTGATGATAGAGGATGGGCAGCCCATGCAGGCTCCCTTTAGACTCAAATAAAGAATCCCCTCTTTGAAATCTTCAAAGACCACGTCACCACCATCTCTGGCAACCGCGGGTTTTACTTTCTCGTTCAATATGGCCTTTATTTGACTTACAATCTCGCTGTCATTTCCATTCGAAATTTCTGCAGATTCGTCAGAATCATTTATCACCGGTTGGCCCGAGGCATAATGGTTCATTATTGCACCCAGGATTTGAGGCTTCATTTCAACCCAGTCATTGTTATCGATAGTAACCGAAATAAAATCCTGACCCAGGAATACTTTCGAAACGCCCTCCACCTCAAAAACCACCAAAGCCAGGGGACAATTTCTGGCCGATTGCTGGCCATCAAAATGTATTCCGCCCGATTCCAGTACGGTTTGATCGGGCATAAATTTTAGCGTTGATGGATTGGGCGTATGTTCGGTTTCTATAAACATGGACTATTTTCCTCTTGATTTGCATATGAGGCTAAAAGCCGATGTTGTCAATAGTTTGCTGAGCTTGAAAATTCGTTAAACCATCTCATCAATCTGATCATCTTCAAGACATCCCGGCACAATAACAACCGGGCAGCGAAGCGATCCGACCAGCGGGCCGGAAAAATAGGAAACCAGCGGGCCAGGTTCGCCTTCGGTATCCGCGCCAAGAAAGAGGGCAAACAAATCCTTTTCTTGTTCAATAAAATTTTGCAATTCCTCTTTGGGCTGGCCCTGACGAATTACCACTTCGGGGTGCACACCGCAGTAATTGTAAACAGTGTCGGCCACATCCTTCATAAGCAATTCGGCTTCCTCAAGTGATTCTTCCCGCATGCGATCTTCTACCGCCATCCAGTGCTGAAATTCAGCGGGCGGAATTACATGGAAAAGAACAAGCCCTCCCCCATCCACGTGGGCGGCTCGACCAGAGGCAAAACGAATTGCCACATGACATTCAGGCGAATCATCCACAACAACAACAAAACGCCTTCGACGGCTTGCGAGCGGGCGAAAGGGAGCTTTATCACTGTTTTTGTTTGCTGTGGCTTCAGTCATAATATGAAGCTTGGCAACAGAAATTCAAAAGCGCAAGTGGGGAAGATTATTCAAGGGAAAAGAAATCAATCAAAATGATCTATTTCTGGAGGATATTGGTAATTTCTCTAAGCTGTGTGCGTGCCCTTAAGAGGTAGAACCCCTGTGCCAGCAAATGATTGGGTATGATTTGTCCATCGGGACTATTGTTCGTAACCACCAAAGGGTCCAAAAGAGCTAGAGACCGCATGCTGGCAAGCATTTGATCATATGAAGACAAAATTTCGCGGTTTTGAATGATAGTCAGATAGTCTTCCTTGAGCGCTTTCAGAATCATGTAATAGGCATAAATCTGACCCTTTACGGTGTAGAAGAGATCGTCGGCCTCAAAATCAAACCAGTCAGAAGCATGTTCTCTGACATGAGCATCCAGCGCCGCAGAAGAGGCACCAATATCAAGGGCAATGCGATCAAGTGTTGCCAAAAGGTTATCTGCTCGGCGTTCAAACACTGCCTCTCCTGAAGCCAGACGCCCATTATATGCCAGAAGGGCAGCCCGAGCGCGTATATACTGCCGCTCGGAAGATGCCGTTGGCAGTAATGACGTTGCAAAATCAAAAATCCAGATATCCCCCGGATAAGGAAGCAATCCGGCAGCCAGATCCAAATCCGGATCAGTGGTGCTTGAGCCACGCGTGCGTCCGATCTGATCGCGCAATTCTATCGCAAACCGGGCAAAGGCCGATAACATCCCCTGTTGGAAGTTGGGCATGTTGTCGAGTAGGGCAGCGGGCTTAAAAAAGGGATCATTCGCCACCCATTCATGCTCCATCACTTCCCGTTCAATTAACCCAGCCATCACGGCGACCGCATGACTGCCGCCTGGAATTTCGATCAGTTGATCAGGACGAAAATCTGGATTGTCGTCAATACGGTGGGTGAGCACCATTCCAACCGGATAATAAAGCACCAGCAGTCCCAGCATGGCCAATCCGACGAATTTTCGTCCACGGGGAGGAATCCGTAAGTAGATGCTCTCCCATCGATCTCGAATCCATCTGGCTGCTCGCCAAACACCGCCAAATAGACGTTTCCACATAAAATACCGCCATCCAGTTGCACTTGGGATTCAGATTGGAGCAAAGGGTGAGACAATCAAGGATTAATAACTTTTTCCATTGGCGATTTCCACTCGCACCGTCCGGGTCACGCCGCTCTCGCCGGGGAAATTTGTAAACATGGCTTCAATCAGATAAGGCATGATTTCTGGTAAATTCTTTTTAAGCCCTTCGCTTACAGTCCGACCTTCATAGATAATTTCGCCCTCAGTCGATTCGATTTTCATTTCGAGCGACCGAGTATAAATGGTGTAGGAATAATAGTCGCTATATCCCGCACGAAGTCCATATCCGTATCCGTATCCGTACCCATAACCATGCCCGAAACCATAACCATGCCCGAAACCATAACCATGCCCGAAATAATACGAAAACGGGTGGAATGAATAGCCAAGACCAAATGCCGGAGAATAAGGATAATGGTAGGTCAGGCCCATACGCCCGCCCAGTAATTCGCGAATCTTGTCCCGTCCCTCGGAAATCTGATAGGAGATTTTAACAATTAGATCAGCATTACCAGACCCCACCGGGGTATATCCCAAAGCGCTAAGCTTGGCACCAACCAGATTCGCATAATGCTCAAATTCCGGACCTGCAGTCATTTCGTCATCTAGGGGAACAATGGCAATGCGCTCGCCAGCCGGCAATGGCAACTTATGGAAACTGACCACTTCGGAGCGAATACCGCTGGTGCAGGCAGCAAGGCTCACGCTTAACAAACAAGCCCAAAACACCTTGCATACGACCGACTGTATTGAAAACATGACGCTTCTCTCCGAATGTAACGAGAGTCAACCTAGCCAATTGCACATGAATACACAATGAACAGCTTGATGCGATGCCCTGTCCTAGACGCCCAGAAAACCCACAATCTGACGAACTTCCCTCAACACAGGCTCGGACAACTCCCGTGCTTTTATGGCGCCAGCATCCAGGATGCTGTCCATATAGGCCGGGTCATCTTTCAGTCGCTTCATTTCGCTAGTTATGGGACCCAAAACAGTAACCGCCAATTCAGTCAAGGCCGCCTTGAAATTCGAGAATCCCCGACCTCCAAAGTCCTCACAGACCTGGGCGCGGGTTTGATCAGAGAGGGCAGCATAAATAGCAATGAGATTTGCCGCTTCGGGGCGATCCTTCAAGCCCTCAACATTATCGGGTATCTCGCCGGAGTCCGTTCGGGCTTTCTGAATTTTTCTGGCAATGACATCCACATCATCAGTTAAATTTATTCGTGACATTTCTGATGGGTCTGATTTGCTCATTTTCTTGTTGCCATCACGAAGAGACATGACACGGGTGGCCTCGCCCGTAATGACCGGGTCAACAAGCGGAAAGAAATCCACACCAAAATCATTGTTAAACTTTTGAGCAATATCACGGGTCAGTTCGAGATGTTGTTTCTGGTCCGCTCCCACAGGAACCCGACTGGCTTTATAAAGGAGAATATCGGCAGCCATCAGAGTTGGATAAATATAGAGTCCGACACTCGCCTTTTCGCGATTTTTTCCTGCTTTATCCTTGAACTGAGTCATGCGGCCAAGCCAACCAACCCGGGCTACACAGTTAAATATCCAGGCCAGCTCAGCATGCCCAGAGACCCGGCTTTGATTGAAAAGAATGCAGCGATCGGGATCAACCCCGGCAGCTATATAGGCTGCAGCGGCCTCCCTGGTTTGACTGGCCAGAATTTTGGGATCCTGAAAAAGCGTAATGGCATGCAGATCAACAACACAGAAAATACACTCATGATCCGCCTGAAGGCGCGCCCAATTCTTGAAAGCCCCGAGGTAATTTCCAAGATGCATATCACCTGACGGCTGAGCACCGGAAAACACACGTACTTTGCCCGTATTTCCAGAGTTTTTCATACTATGCATCCCCACAAAACCTGCTGCCGATTATTTCCGCTCACGCTTCATCACACCCGCCACCTCCGAGCCCTTAACTGCGCCAGTTATGATCGCGGCAAGACCGTAGCTTATTATGCCGCCCAAAACCAAGAAAAGGATTGCCGCAATCTTTGTCACCAGATCTCCCTTGAACCACGGGTCAGCAAAACCTGCCCCCCAGGCCAGCAGCGCGCCCATAAAAGCGCTTGAGATGACAATCCGCAAGATCCTCTGCTTTAGACGTGAATCGAGCTGGAAATGACCGCGGCGCCATAGATAGAAGAACAGAAGGCCCGCATTTACCCAAGCTGAAATTGCCGTGGCCAGCGCCAGTCCCACATGCTGCAGCGGGATCATCAAAATGATATTAAGGACGGTATTGATAACAACCGTGGCTATACCGATTTTCATCGGTGTTAGAGTGTCTTTCCTCGCATAAAATCCAGGCACAAGAACCTTGATGAGCACGTAGGCCGGCAATCCTGCAGCATAGGCCATTAAAGCCATGGCCGTATTGTTGGTCGCTGCAGCCGTGAAAGCGCCGCGTTCAAACAAAACGCTTATGAGGGGCATGGGAATTATAATCAGCGCCAGAGCCGCGGGCAGGGTTAAAAGCAGTGCCGTTTCCACCGCTCGATTCTGGGCATTATTTGCTTTACCTAATTCACCACCCGCCAGCATCCTCGAAAGGGTAGGCAATAAAACCGTTCCGACAGCAACCCCTATGACGCCAATGGGTAACTGATTGAGACGGTCCGCATAAAAGAGGTAGGATAAAGAACCCTCGGGTAGAAAAGACGCGAGAATAATATCAATAACCAAATTTATCTGAATGGCTCCAGCACCCACAATGGCGGGTAACATCACGCGAAAAAGCTCTTTCATCTGGGGCGTAATACGGGGCCAGGATAATCGCAGAGGCATGCCAGACCGGCTAACCGCGATTATGAGCCAGAAGAGCTGAATCACACCAGCGATGGTAACAGCCCGGGACAATGCACGACCTGTCATTATTTGCGTCTCATGAAAGAAAATGAGTGACAGAATTAAGGTCAGGTTCAGCAAAACCGGTGCAGCGGCAGCGGCGGAAAATCTATTAAGCCCACTGAGCACACCAGACAGAAGGGAAACCAGCGAGATCAGCATGAGGTAGGGAAATGTGGCGCGCGTAAATTCAACCGCCAGGTCATATTTTCCCGGCTCATCGATAAAGCCCGGGGCTATCACAATTAAAGTCCAGGGCATAAAGGTCTGCATCAAAGCCGTGAAAATCAACAAAAAGGGCAGTAACAGCGCCAAAGTAGCTTCAGCAAATCCGCGGGCCGCCGCTTTTTGTATATCTGAATCTCCCGGGCCTAAAATTCCGCAAAATATTGGAACAAAAGCCGCGCTGAACGCGCCTTCCGCAAACAGTCTCCGAAAAAAATTAGGAAGTTTGAAGGCCACAAAAAAACAATCTGCAGCTAGGCTCACCCCTAAAAATCGGGCCAACAAAACGTCTCGAAAAAAACCAAAAAACCGACTGACAAGGGTCAGGCCGCTCACAACAGAAATGGATTTTATCAGGGCCATAGGCAAACAATCCTAACGGACATCAAATATTCTACCAAATACGAAATATATTGACCCCACCATCCCTTTTCATTTTCTGCTGGTGGGGCTCTCATTGAGCGATTTTTGGGTCTCTTTTGTTAAATAAACGGGACCGGTCGAGGCAACTTTTGCAAGTTTGTTATCTAGGGACTGTAACTTTCTCTTGCTGGTAATCTTCTTGCCCTCAGCATCATGGATATAAAAGACGTCAACCGCCCGCTCACCATAAGTTGCCACATGCGCACTGAAGATCGAGATATGCTCTTCGTAAAGCAGCTTGGTCAGATCGTGAAGCAGACCGATCCGATCACGTGCACTGATTTCGAGCACCGTGTGGCGCGAGCTGGCCTTATTGTCAAAAATGATCAAGGGCTCCACCGTAAAAATATCTCGGCGGGAGGGAATCATCGGTTTTCGGGCCAACAAAAGGTCAATATCAATCTTCCGTTCAAATGCGTCCTTTAATAATCTGTTTAATCTGGCCAGTTTTTTCTGATCATCAAAAGCAGATCCATCCCGTTCCTGAATGGAAAAATTATCGAGCGCAAAGCCATCACTTGTGGTGAAAATCTTGGCATCAAGAATATTTGCTCCCGCCAGCGCAAGAACGCCCGATAGTTTGGCAAAAAGACCCGGCATATCTTCAGCGAATATGGAGACCCTGGTAATGGAATGCTCTGGATCACTATTGATTGCCGCACCGTAAGATTTTCCGGATTTCTGGACAGCCAGGATCAGCCGTGCGTTATCTTCCTGCAGCTCAGTATTCTCGGCAATCCAGTAGGCGCTCGGCATGATCGCCAAAAGCTTTTCGACTTCGTGAGGAGGCATTTCCTGGAGACGGCTTTTAAGTTTTTCCTGGCTCTCCAATACGCGCTCTTTCCAACCGACCGCCATATGCCCAGCCATTAATCGTTGTTCCGCTGCCTGATAGAGCTCCCTCAAGAGCTGCCCCTTCCAGCCATTCCAAATGCCTGGACCCACCGCACGAATATCAACAACTGTTAATGAAATCAGGAGCTTAAGTCTTTCGTGGCTTTTGACTATTTTGGCAAAATCCTCAATGGTTTGTGAATCCGACAGATCACGCTTGAAAGCAAAATGGCTCATCAACAGATGATATCGAACCAGCCATGCTGTCAAATCAGTCTCTGATGGCGTCATGCCAAGCCGGGGGCATAATCGACGGGCAATATCAGCTCCAATACGGGAGTGATCACCACCCCGGCCTTTGGCAATATCGTGCAGAAAAACGGAAACATAGAGTGCACGCCTGGACGAAACACTCTCAATTATTTTGCTCACGAGCGGGTGCTCATCAACCAGTTCATTCTTCTCAATGCGAGACAAAAGACCAATCGCCCGAATTGAATGTTCGTCTACCGTATAATGGTGATACATATCGTGCTGCATCTGAGCGACAATGCGCCCGAAATCCGGAATGAACCGTCCAAGCACTCCCGACTCATTCATTCTACGCAGGGCGATTTCAGGTGTCTTGGGTGACGTCAACACTTCCAGAAACAACCGATTGGCGTCCGAATTTGTCCGCAAGGCGTTATCAATCCGGGACAGGCTCCGAATGATAAGACGCAGGACATCGGGGTGAATGTCGTAACCGTGTTTTTCTGCAACCCAGAAAATCCTGATCAGTTTTACCGGATCCGTCTCAAAATCATCTTCATGCAAGAGCGTCAACCGGTCTCCATCCAGTCTGAAATCATCAACCTTTCGCTTGGGCGCAAACCGGGAAAAGCGGAGCAGCCTTTTTTTGTATTGGCGCGCCTCAAGGCTGGCACAAAAAACACGGGTCAAATCTCCAACCTGCTTCGCCACCAGAAAATAATGCTTCATAAAGCGTTCGACACCTGAAAGACCTGGATGGTCATGATATCTCAGTCTCTCTGCCAGCTCCTTCTGGACATCAAATGTAATGCGCTCTTCAGCCCTTCCGGTTAAAAAATGAAGATAACAGCGCACGGTCCACAAAAATCTTTCAGATTTTACAAAACGGCGCAATTCGTCCCGCGTCAAAAAACCTTGCTCATACAGGCCACTGATTTCCTTTACACCGAACAGAAACCGGCCAATCCAGAAAAGAGTGTGGAGGTCGCGAAGGCCTCCTTTGCCTTCCTTGATATTTGGTTCAACCACATATCGGGAATCGCCCATGCGTAAATGACGCTGGTTCCGTTCCGCCAGCTTTGCTTCAACAAATTCAGTGCCGCGACCCGCCACCAATTTCTTATGAAAGCGTGCGGTCAGTTTCGTATAAAGGCTTTGGTCTCCCCATATGTAGCGCGCATCAAGCAACGATGTTTTGACACTCAGGTCTTTTGCCGATACGCGAATACAATCATCCGCTGACCGCGTTGCATGACCCACCTTCAGCCCCATATCCCATAAAATATAGAGCATATATTCCACCACGCTCTCCGCCCATGCTGTTGGTTTATAGGGATGGAGGAAAAGCAGGTCGATATCAGAATGGGGTGCCAAAGTTGCTCGGCCAAATCCACCCGTTGCGACCAGTGCCAGCCGTTCGGCTTCAGTGGGATTTCCGAGCGGGAAAACATGCATTGTTGTGGCATCGTAAAGAGTACGGATCAGTTGATCCATGAGGTAGCTTAGGGCCTGTGCCGCGGTCAGGCCGTCGATTAAGCCTGACTCCAATCGATTTTGCACCACTTGTGTGCCTGTTTTGAGCGCTTTTTTAAGACACGAAAGAAGGATTACTTTACACGCTTCGCCCGACTTGCCGTCAAGCTCATTCTCGAGTTGCAGCGCCAACTGCTTTCGATTAATTATTTTTCTTTTATGGTCTACATCGCCGTACATAAATGATCCTTGCAGGGGCGCTATGCTGGGTTAAGGCTTGTCATCACTTGTTGCGGCAGCCTTCAACCGATACAGCAATTCGAGGGCATCCTTTGGCGAAAGGCTGTCGGGATTTGCATCAGACAGTATTTTTTCAGCTTCTGTGGGGCCTGCAGAGCCCATACTTTCGTTTGCAGCGGCCTCCTGAAACAGGGGCAAATCATCAACAAGTTCCACCACACTCTTTTTATGGCTGCTATTTTCGAGCGACGTTAAAACCTGTTTTGCACGGTCGATGACGGTTTGAGGAACGCCGGCAAGTTTGGCCACCTGAATACCATATGATTTGTCAGCGGATCCTTTGGTAACCTCGTGCAAAAAAACCAGATCCCCCTTCCACTCTTTTACGCGCATGGTATAGAGCGCGAGCTCTTCAAGTTTTGATTTAAGCACCGTCAACTCGTGGAAATGGGTGGCAAAGAGGGTTCGACATTTATTGATTTCATGCAAATGCTCGACCGTGGCCCAAGCGATAGAAAGTCCGTCAAAGGTAGCGGTCCCTCTGCCGATTTCATCCAATATAACAAGAGACCGGTCAGTGGCCAGATTAAGGATAGCAGCGGCCTCCACCATTTCGACCATGAAAGTGGAGCGGCCTTCCGCCAAATCATCAGAGGCGCCTACACGGCTGAACAGCCTGTCTATAACACCAATGTGAGCATGGTTCGCGGGAACGAAGGATCCCATTTGTGCCAGAATGGCAATGAGTGCGTTTTGGCGCAGAAATGTACTCTTGCCCGCCATATTTGGCCCCGTCACCAGCCATAATCGGCCAGCATCTTCCAGATCGCAGTTGTTTGCGACAAAAGAACCGGGTTTATTCAATTCAGTCGCCGCCTCAACCACCGGATGGCGGCCCAGATCTATTTTGAAGGCGAGACTATTGTCAATTCTCGGGCGGACCCACTGCTTCTCAGCGGCCAGATGTGCCAGAGCGCTCGAAAAATCAATCTCCGCCAATCCCCCGGCAGTTTCCATTATGTCTTCCCACGCAGACAATATGGTTGTCGTCAATTCCTGGAATATCTGGTGCTCCAAAAGCACTGCTTTATCAGCTGCTTCGGATATTTTTCCAGCCAGTTCCGATAAAATAATTGAGGAAAAACGAACCGAGCTAGCAAGGGTCTGGCGATGAATAAAATATTCCTGATACGGTGGCTGCATCAGCTTGTCGGCATGTCGAGTCGTGATGTCTATGTGGTAGCCCAGAACTTTGTTATGTTTGATTTTGAGACTTTGAATTCCCGTCTCTGACCGGTATTTGCCCTCCAGCTCCACTATTAACCGGCGGCTTTCGTCACGCAGCATACGAAACTCATCCAGTTCTGCATTGTAATTTGAAGCCACGAAACCACCGTCGCGGGTGAGGAGCGGTGGCTCGGCAATAATGGCTGAAGCCAATTGTTTTTGAATATCACTTTCGTGGCCAAGCGCTTTAACGATCCGTTCTAATGCGTCAGGAAAAGGAATTGAATCTTGTGATCGGGAGAGACATATCTTCTGTAAAACCTCTGCGGCTCCCATCGCGTCACGAACCGCGGCCAGATCCCGGGGTCCGCCCCGGTCGCTGCCTAGCCGCGCCAAAGCTCGCTCCAGGTCAGGGGCCGAACGCAAGGCATCCCGCACCTTTTTTCGAAACCCGTTGGCCTCAAAAAAACTGTCAACCGCATCCAGTCTGCGCTTGATTTCTATGGTGTCAGTCAGAGGAACAACCAACCGTCCGGCCAGTAAGCGGCCAGCCCCAGCCGTGATGGTCTTGTCGATCAGCGCCAAAAGACTTCCGCGTCTTTCACCTCGCAAGGTGCGGGTGAGTTCCAGACTGTGTTGGGCCGCAGCATCAATCAACATGTGGTTTGAAGGATTTTTTTTCCTGGGTGGTTTGAGTCTGGGAATATCCCCTTTCTGGGTTGTGGCGAGATAATCCAGTATGGCTCCGAGCGCGCTGATATCAGCGCGTGAAAAGCTCCCGTAAATCTTTAGTGATTTGACTTTGAAAGCAGCCTTCATGCGCTCTTCGCCCCGAAGACTATCAAATGAAGTTTTTGGCAATGCGGTCAGATGGAATGCGCCATCGTCGCAAAATTTGATGCCATCACCATCGTATAAATCTTCAGGCAGCAGAATTTCGCGGGGGCTGATGCATGCCAATTCATCCTTAATGTCTTCTTTTGAAATGGTTGTGACACAAAATTCACCCGTGGACATATCTGCAAAGGCCACCGAAAACTCACCCGATGCCTTCGCGACCGCGGCCAGATAATTGTTGGATCGAGCCTCCAGCAATGCATCTTCTGTGAGTGTGCCTGGTGTTACCAAACGGACCACTTCGCGCTTTACCACCACTTTTGGTCCTCGCTTTCTGGCCTCTGCCGGGTCCTCAATCTGATCGCACACGGCCACCCGGAAGCCGCTTTTTATGAGGCGTGCAAGATAAATATCCGCCGCATGAGCGGGTACGCCGGCCATCGGGATGTCTTCTCCCAAATGCTGGCCTCGTGTGGTGAGAGCAATATCCAGTGCCTCTGAGGCTTTGACAGCATCCTCAAAAAACAGCTCGTAGAAGTCCCCCATGCGATAGAAAAGCAAAAAATCCTCATGCTGTTGTTTTATCTCCAGATATTGCTCCATCATGGGTGTTACGGGCTTGTCATTGTTGCCCTTGCGACTCGAAGCTGGAAAAGTCGGGTTTTTGGCTTTGACAGGAGGATTTAGCGCTGATTTGTTCATAAAACTTCTGATAGTCATACCTTTTTGGGCAAATTCGCCACCGAATCCCGTCCCTTCATAGGGTTTTAATGCAATTGAAAGATCGACGCCATATCTCTGATAGCAGTAATTTGCTGTTTTAATCCATATTGCAGCAAACAGGGTGTCAGGACATGGCTCACAAACCTATAAAATTCAGTGATCGCGAAGCGCTGCTTTTCCATTCCTCCGGGCGACCAGGGAAAATTGAAATCGTCCCCTCCAAGCCCATGGCGACCCAGAGAGATTTATCCCTGGCCTATTCACCTGGCGTGGCGGCACCCGTATTGGCCATCGCTAAGGATGCAGCTTGCGCTTATGACTATACAGCCAAGGGAAATTTGATTGCCGTCATCACCAACGGCACGGCGATCCTGGGCCTTGGAAACCTTGGGGCTCTTGCTTCAAAACCGGTGATGGAAGGAAAGGCGGTTCTTTTCAAAAGATTTGCCGATGTAGATGCTATCGATCTCGAGGTTGATACAGAAGATGTTGACGCGTTCGTAAATTGTGTCCGTCTGCTTGGGGCAAGTTTTGGTGGCATCAATCTGGAAGACATCAAAGCACCCGAATGTTTTATCATCGAGAAGCGTCTCCGGGAAGAAATGAATATTCCAGTCTTTCATGACGACCAGCATGGAACAGCAATCATTGTCGCTGCAGGGTTTATAAATGCTCTCGATTTGACCAGGCGGGACATCAAAACAGTCAAGCTTGTGGCAAATGGCGCGGGAGCGGCATGCATCGCTTGTGTTAATCTCCTGAAAGCAATGGGATTGTCTGCTGATAATATCATTATGTGCGACCTCGACGGCGTTATTTATGAGGGCCGTAAAAAAGGCATGGATCAGTGGAAATCCGCCTATGCAGTATCCACAAAGCTGAGAACCCTGGAACAGGCCATGAAGGGGGCCGATGCCTTTCTGGGTCTGTCCGCCAAAGACGCTGTGAGCAAAGATATGGTCAAATCCATGGCCAAAAACCCAATCATTTTCGCTATGGCTAATCCTGATCCTGAAATCTCCCCCGAGGCCGTATTTGAAGTGCGCAAGGATGCCATAATGGCCACGGGACGGTCGGACTATCCAAATCAGGTCAATAATGTTTTGGGTTTTCCCTATATTTTTCGGGGCGCATTGGATGTGCGTGCCACCACCATTAACGAAGAGATGAAAATCGCTGCAGCCAAAGCCTTGGCCAAACTGGCACGCGAAGATGTCCCGGACGAAGTGGCCAACGCCTATGGCGGCCAACGGGCCCAATATGGGCCAGAATATATAATTCCATCGCCGTTTGATCCCCGTCTTATTTCGCGCATACCTCCTCGCGTAGCCCAGGCAGCTATGGATTCGGGTGTCGCTAGCCGCCCGATCGCACATTTCCCTGAATATATCACGAGCCTGAGTGCGCGCCTTAACCCAACGGTGGCTACTCTGGCGGAAATGTTTGAGGAACTTCGAAGAAACCCGAAGCGCGTTGTCTTCGCCGAGGCCGAGCAAGACCGGATGCTGCGAGCGGCTATAGATTATCGTAATGGTGGGTACGGGACAGCTATTCTTGTTGGTCAGGAAAAAGTGGTTCATCAAAAACTGCGGGAGATGGGCGTCGACAATATGGAAGGTTTGGAAATTCACAATGCACGAAATGCAAGCTGGAATGAGGAATTTTCAGAATATCTCTATGCGCGATTGAACCGAAAAGGATTTCTCTATCGAGACATAAAGCGGCTTGTGAACCGCGACCGCAATGTGTTCGGCGCCTGCATGGTTGCTTTTGGATACGCAGATGCGCTGGTCACGGGCATCACGCGGCACTACTGGCAAGCCCTAAAAAATGTGCTTCTTGTGATTGGTCCAAAAGAGGGATCTCGTGCCTTTGGCATGTCGTTAATGGTAACCCGTACCAGGACCGTGTTTATCGCCGACACCACCATCAGTGAATTACCAAGTGCGGAAGAACTGGCTGATATTGCGGTTCAAGCAGCAGATGCCGCAAGGCGTCTCGGGCATACACCACGTGTGGCGTTTCTTTCATTTTCAAACTTTGGAAATCCTATGAAAGAAAGGACGGTCAGAATGCGGGAAGCCGTCAAGATTTTGGACCAGAGAAATGTGGATTTTGAATATGACGGCGAAATGGCTGCTGACGTTGCCTTGAACAGTGAACTTATGCAAAAACTCTACCCACATTGTCGCCTGTCTGGTCCCGCCAATATCCTTATTATGCCTAGCCTCCACGCCGCCAACATCTCATTTAAACTTCTCGCCGAATTGGGCGGAGGCAAGATTATAGGGCCCATATTATGGGGACTTAAAAACTCGGTGCAAATAGTCCGCATGAGTGCTTCAGCCACAGATATTCTCAATATGGCCGGCCTCGCTGCCATGGGTAGTATCGAGACAGAAGAGCATGGAAGGCCGGGGATTTGAAGGTTGGTTGCTAGCTAGGAGCCGCTGGACTCGCCTTTTTGCGCAGTGGATTGCCGTCTTCGTCAAAGACCATTCGTCGCATGGCGAATAGTAGCAATAGGCCTGGGATGGCCAGGAGGGTTGAGTAAACCCAGAACATCTCCCAACTCACCTGTTCGGAAATAAACCCGGCAAAGCTGGCGAAGATTCCCCGCGGTAATAATGAAAATCCGGCAAGCAGCGCATACTGGGTGGCTGTAAAACTTCGATTGCAGAGTGAAGAGAGATAAGCCACCACCGCGGTTCCACCCACACCACTGGCAAAGTTCTCGACCCCGACGGTTACCATCAGTCCGGGTGTGGAATGCCCTACGCCTGCCAGCCAGACAAATGCCAGATTGGTGACCATCATCATTACGCCTGCCACCACTAATGCTCGAAAGGTGCCGAGAGAATAATAAATTGTACCACCAACAGCAACGCCGAGCAGCAGGGGCGGCAAGCCCGCAACTTTGTTGGCAAGCGCCGATTCTGTTGCCGTATATCCAAGATCAACCAGAAAGGGGCTGAACTGGTTGAGCCCAACCGCATCGCCCAACTTAAAGAGCGGTATGAAAAGCAAAATGAGCCACCAGCCGGGCCGAGTCATAAACTCGCGGAAAGGTGAGATGATCGTGGTGTTCAGTTTCGCAAAGATCAACTCTCGCCTGCCCGTGAGCCCTTGGGCCTTGATAAAAGCTTCGGATTCTTCGCGAATGTGGCGTGCCTCAACCGTTTCAATATGTTCCGGCTCGCCCCAGATCAGGACAGCAACAAGTCCAGGCAGAATGAAAAATGCTGAAATGGTGAAGGCAAAGGCATAGCCATATTGATCTGCCATTAGCAATGTGCCTGCCCCGGTCATGAGGGCACCAACCCGCCAGCCAAACTGCACCATGGCTGCGCCTGCGCCTTGCTCATCATCTGTAAGAATTTCGATGCGAAAGGCATCGGTCAGAATGTCCTGGCTCGCTGAAAGAAAGCCGATAGTGGCAGCAAAAATAGCCGTTGCCATCAGGTTATTTTCCGGGTCGGTCAGCCCGAGGCCGGTGATGGACGCTATTAACAGCAACTGCAAAACCACAAGCCAGGCCCGCCTGGAACCAAGCCAACGTGCCAGAAAGGGAATATTAAACTGATCCAGAAAGGGCGCCCACAGAGGCTTCAGAGCATAAGCGGCGATCGCAAAACCAAAGAGCCCGACTTCCGAATTACTGCGCCCGACTTCTGATAACCAGAACATCAAGGTGCCAGAGATGAGCGCGTTAGGGGCTCCCTGAGCCATGCCCATAAAAAAGACCACAAGCTGCTTCGGTTGCAGAAACAATAATAGCGTTTCACGCATGGTGTGACGGTGTTGGTCCATGACCAAGCATCTTAAGGTTTGGTTTGTGGAATAAAAGAGGCGAGCAGAGATTTTACCGTATTATCCCAACATTTGGGGCGCTATTCTTCTATAGCTCAAGGCTTCTGCCAAGTGATGTCGGGCAATTTTTTCCTGCCTTTCCATATCTGCCAGCGTTCGGGCAACCCTGAGTACTCGATGATAGCCCCTGGCGGTGAGGTGCATTTTTTCCACCGCCTCCTCCATTAAGGCCTTCCCTTCTGTGCTCGGTGCTGCAACCTTTTCCAGCAGCTTGCCATCAATTTGGGCATTGGTGCGGATGATCTCTGGAGACTCCAGGTCTCGATAGCGGTCCAGTTGAATCTGTCTGGTTTTTTGTACCCGTGCCGCAACCTCAGCACTACCTTCAGCCGGGGGTGGCAAGGTCAAATCGCCCGCCTTGACCGCCGGCACATCAATGTGAATGTCAATCCGGTCAAACAAGGGGCCGGATATCTTGGATTGATATTCAGTGGCGCATTTTGGTGCACGGCTGCACGCCATTGCCGGATCATCCAGATAGCCACAGCGACATGGTGGCATTGCCTTCCTGTCATTTTCGACTTTCTGTTGAGAGATCAATGCCTTATCCGAAATCACCACGAACTATTGGAGAACACATCCTCAAAAGGCGGTATGAGCTTGGCCTTTTCCAAAAAGATGTGGCGAAAAGATTTAGCGTCTGTGATTGGACGCTCGGCAACTGGGAAAAAAATAAAACACTTCCACAGGTTCACTACCTACCCCGGATTATTGAGTTCCTCGACTACGATCCGTTACCACCACCAAAGAGATTGGGAGAAAAAATTGCTCATCGTGGACGTACTCTTGGATTTTCGCGAAAACGTTTGGCAAAAATGCTCAATATAGATGAGGGCACGATAGCTCATTGGGAGACTTGCACTGCAATACCAAAAGCCGAATATCCGCAAAAATTGCAAAGGTTCTTGAGTGAGGAG
>JACZYI010000075.1 GCA_022571175.1 Pseudomonadota bacterium | reverse complement strand
TCCCAGCCAAAGTGGCATTGGGGTTTCCGAATATGTGATACACCTTTTACATTCAGCATAATGGACGGCAGGGGATTCTGTTCCTGCATTTCCCGAAGATACGGCATAGTTGCTTTAAAATAAATCCGAATCTGGTTGTCCTCTTCTTTTAAATACTCTTTCACGGAGAAACGGTAAATCCGGTGGGCATTATCCGTACCGGCAAAAGGGTAGCGTTGCGGCACCGTGCGAATACCATCCGCGTTAATCTCATAGCGGTTTACAAGCCGAATCGGTGCTTCATCAATGCGGGTATATGCCAGATGTCTTTCATCAGGAGACCACCAATAGCCGGTGGATCGATACATTTCTTCCTGAGCGGCAAAATCGGCAACGCCATAGGAAATGGTGTCACCGCCAGCAGGGGAAATCTGACGATTTTCGCCGCTTGCGATCTCAATCACAAAAAGCGTTTGCTCGCGGATATAAGAAACATAATGCCCTCCTGGAGAAAACCGACTGTCGGTTTCAAAGGCTTCGGTCTCGGTCAGGCGCTGAGCCTCACCACCCAGGGGCAGGTAATAAAGATCGCCGCCCAGAGGAAATAAAAGCGCTTGGCCATCCGGCGACCAGTAATATTCCACAATGCCGCTGGCAAAAATGCGCTGGCGGTTACGCCGGGCAATTTCCACTTCCGTCAGCTCTTCACCCTCCGGTAGTAGCAGAGCTGAATCCACCAGCAGGCGATGCTCATTATCGGCAATGTTAAATTCCCAGAGGTCCTGGGTACGGAAGTCTTCCTGTTTGCCCTTGAGATAAGTCACCCGGGTGCCATCAGGCGATAACTGCAAACCGACAACGCTGGCACCGTTGAGGGATGGACTGCCCACCAGACGGTCAACGGTCAACTCATCAGCAAAAGCAGTTGGTGCAAAAACAATCACACTTAAACCAATAAACAGGCGTAAAACCAGGGACATAAGTCTTCCTTTTATAAACTTTTATAAGTGGAGTTTATTCTGCAGGTGTTTCAGGCCGGTCCAGAGCATCGTCCTGTTGACCCCTCAGGAGCTTCGCTACCCGACCTGGCGAGCCTGTATACCCGGCCAGCATGCGGTAAAAAACCGGGATCACGAAAAGCGTAAAGAAGGTGGCAAAAATAACGCCAGTAACGATTACAATGCCGATTGCGCTGCGACTAATCGAGCCCGGGCCTATGGCCAGAACCAGCGGCATGGAGCCGATGGAAGTGGAAAGGCCAGTCATGATAATCGGCCGGAGCCGGATTTTGGCAGCCTCAACCACCGCGCTTTCCACATCATACCCGAGGTCTCTGAGCTGATTGGCAAACTCCACGATCAGAATGCCATTTTTGGTCGCAAGACCCACCAAAATAATAATGCCTACCTGACTATAGATATTGAGCGTCATGCCAGCAGCATAGAGCCCAAAAAGACCTCCTGCGATCGCCATGGGCACGGTCAACATGATGATGAAGGGATGAATGAAGCTTTCAAACTGAGCGGCCAAAATCAAAAACACTACCAGCAAGGCCATTAGAAAGGTAAAGGCTACAGCATTACTTGATTCTCGCAGCTCGCGGGATTCGCCCTTCAAGTCCGTCATCACCGCATCCGGTATCTGTTCTTGAACCAACAGATCCAGATAATCGATAACTTCCCCGAGGCTATATCCAGGTGCCAGCCGCGCGGATAATGTGAGGGCGCGTATTTTATTAAATCTGTTGAGCGACCCGGCATCCGCCACTTCCCGGACTGAGACAAGACTGGAAAGCGGGATGAGATCGCCGCTGCGGGATGAACGCACATAAATATTGCTGATATCACTCAATTCAGCCCGGTCTTCATCCGCCGCCTGCAGCACTACGTCATATTCCTCTCCCCGATCAACAAAGGTTGTGACCCGGCGACCACCCAGGAGGGTCTCAAGCGTGCGGCCTACGGTTTGGACAGAAACTCCCAGATCAGCAGCCCGGTTGCGATCAATCTCGACCCTCACTTGTGGCTGGGTTTCCCGATAGTCAAAATCAACACCGATCAGGCCAGGGTAATTGGCAAGGCCAACCTGCAAAATGTCCCTGAAACGCACAAGGTCAGAATATTCATTACCACCGATCACAAACTGCACAGGCGCACCAAATCCTCTACTCCCAAATTGTCCCACAAAAACCTGAACATCGGTAATATCCCGAACCTGCTGGTTAATCCATTGTGCCACTTCCTCGGTCGAGACGGTGCGCTCTTCCCATTCGGGCAAGACGGTAAAGACCATGCCGGAATTAAAAGAGGAGCCCTGGCCAAAGCCTGGAACGATAACTAGAATACGCTCAATCAGGCCCAGCTCCATACCGGCTGTGAGCTTTTCTTCTACCTGCAGAGCGGCCTTGCGGGTGAGATCAAAGCTGGTGCCCTCGGCACCGCGAAAACTGATAAAAAGATTGCCCCTGTCTTCTTTGGGGGTGAACTCGGTTGGGATTTTTGAAATCAGACCATAACTCACCAGGATGGAGCCCAGAAGCGCCACGTAAACAGCACCCTTGCTGGCAAATGAAATATGGAGAATCCTTCCATAGGCCTCCCGAAGTCGCTTAAAGGCGGATTCCATTTTGGTTGTCAGCCAGGTCTTTTTTGCCTTCCGGCTCAGGAGCTTGGAGCACATCATTGGCGACAATGTAAGGGCGACAAAACTTGAGAATCCCACAGCCGCCGAGAGTGTCAGGGCCAGTTCTGCAAACAGACGGCCAATATTGCCCTCAAGAAATATCACCGGTACAAAAACACCGATCAGCACAAGCGTGGTTGCAATTACCGCAAAAGCTACCTGGCGGGCGCCGTTGTAGGCTGCCAAAAGCGCTGGCTCTCCCTTTTCTATGCGCCGGTAGATATTTTCAAGCACCACTATGGCGTCGTCCACTACCAGCCCGATGGCCAGAACCATCGCAAGCAGGGTTAGCATATTGATCGAAAACCCAAAGGCATCCAGCAGAGAGAAAGTAGCAATCAGGCTGACCGGTACGGTAATAGAGGGTATCAACGCCGCCCTGATGTTGCCCAAGAACAAATAAATGACCAACACCACAAGCCCAACGGCAATGAATAATGTGCGATAGACCTCCTCGATAGCACGTTCCACAAAGATGGAGCTGTCATAGGTCAAACTGATGTCCATGGATTCGGGCAGGGTCTCGGCAATACGCAAGGCCTCGGCTTTGGCTGCCTGGGCCACAGCAAGGGTATTGGATGTGGATTGTTTGACGATGCCGATGCCCACACTGGTCAGACCATTTCGGCGAAAGGTACGGCGATCCTCGTTGGCCGCGAGTTCGACGCGGGCAACCTCACCCAGACGGGTCAAATGGCCATCAGCCCCTTCTCGCAATACCAGGTTCCGGAAATCATCCACGGTCAGATAACCACGGACCATTCGAACCGTAAAGTCCCGGTCTCCCGCCTCGATTGAGCCGCCCGGTAATTCTGTATTTTCAGCCCGCAGCGCCTGCTCTACGTCGCCCACCGTCAAACCCCGAGCCGCCAGTTGCTGTCGGTCCAGCCAGATGCGCATGGCATAGCGTTGCTCGCCGCCAATCTGAATTCGAGCCACCCCGTCCACAACAGAGAAACGGTCCAGAAGATTTCGCCGGGCATAATCGGTAATTTGCAATTCATCCATGACCGGGCTGGTCAGGGTAAACCACATTATTGCCCTGTCATCGGCATTGACCTTGAAAACTTCAGGCGGATTGGCTTCTTCCGGCAGCGCGTCCAGAATACGTGAGACACGTTCGCGCACATCATTGGCTGCAGAATCAATGTTGCGACTGGTCTTGAATTCAATCACAACCGATGACCGTCCATCCCGGCTGGTAGAATTCAGGGATTTTATTCCGGTTATCCCGCTAATCTGATCTTCAACCAGCCTGGTTATACGGTTCTCAACCACGATAGCCGAAGCGCCCGGATAACCTGTCACCACATTGACGATGGGAAATTCTATGTCGGGCATTTCCCGGACCGGAAGATTCTGGAATGAAAGCACGCCAAAGACAATCAATAGCAGACTCATGACAATGGCAAGGACAGGGCGCTTGACTGAAACATCGGATAAAATCATCTATTTTACCTCCTGACCTCTCTGCCTTATTCAGGCCTTTGCGCTTGATCTTGCTCGATTTCACGGCCAGGGATTCGAATGGTCGAACCATCGCGGAGCCGCATGGTGCCAGAAACAACAACTTCATCTCCAACCTGCAGACCGCTCAGGACTTCTACAAAATCATTTTGCCTTTGTCCGGTGATTATGGCCGTTCGGGCAACGCGGTTATGCTCCCCAAGCACATAGACATATTGCACTGAGCCAACAGGCACGAGGGCTGCCGCGGGTACAGCAAGTGTCATTCTTTCATCATTAATCAATTTTATTGTCAGCAACATGCCTGGCCGGAGCAGCCGGTCTGGATTTGGCATTTCGGCGCGGATGGTGATAGCTCTGGTGACCGGATCAACCCGCGGGGAAATAGTTGCAACCGCTCCCTCAAATATACGGTCAGGAAACGCTGCCGCCAAAGCGACGATGGGCCGACCTTGCGCGAGGGAAGCGATAAAACGCTCAGGTACGGAAAAATCCAGCTTGATCAAATCCACATCATCAAGCGTGGTAATAATCGTACCGGGTGAGACCAGTGCCCCCGGACTTATATTCCTAAGCCCGAGCACGCCGGAAAAAGGTGCCCGGATAATGCGATCTGCCAATCTCGCTTTACTGGCCTCAAGCCGGGAACGCGCTGCCTCCAGTGCACGCAGCCGCTCATCCAAAACAGCTCCCGATGCGTTGCCGGTGCGAACCAGATCAGCGACTCGATCATATTGTTGTTGAGCTTCTTTGGCGTTGGCTTCTGCCTCGGCCACTTGAGCCCGCTCTTCTGAATTGGTGAGTTCAACCAGAATTTCGCCAATCTCGATCATCTGCCCATCATCAAAATAGACTTTTTCCACGGTCTCGGAAACCCGTGCTGTCAAATCGACGGATTCGTTAGCGCGCGCCGTACCAAGAGCTTCCAGAATGTCTGAAAATTGCACCTCATGGATGCTTGCGACCTGGACAGGAATGGCACTATTAAGATTTCGCTGTCTGTTTTCACCATCGGAGAGGTTGAAAAATGAAAAATATATCCCCGCGATGACAATCCCGAACGCCACAGCCCAAAAGATTGAAACGCCTTTTTGCATAATTTTCCCTCGCTTGGCCGAAATTTTTCTGACCCTGCTATCGACCATGACTCCGGATGCCCGAAGAGCCTGTTTATAAAGGCTGAATGTACTTTTGTCGCCCAAAATTCGACCCCATGAGCATCTGACAGGATAATATGATCATGCCGCCGTCATGACTTTCGCCTTTTCCCAGTCCTGACTGCATATAAAAGCTTCAAAACGGGCAATCAGGGCTGATCCGTCCTCAGAGGAATTATGTTTTGACTTCAGGAGCGCCACCCGCCTTCGATGATCGAAACCACGGAGTTTGATAAGGGCAATATCTGGTCGAATATAGGAAGCGGGTGCCACGGTTGCGCCGAGCCCTGCCGCCACCATCTGTAGCGCTCGTTCATCCTGTTCGGTTCGATAAACCAACCGGGGACGCACATTGTGATCGGTAAAATAACGGCTTGTTTCGCTCAAGACTTCGCATCTGGTGCGTACCACCATATTCTCATTGGCCAAATCACGCGCCGCCAGCATCTCTCGTTTGGCCAACGGGTGGTCCCGGGCCAGAACCAGCATATAGCCTTCATCAAACAACCGAACGGTCTTGTACTCCTCATCACCCCTGATAAGCGAGATGGCCAGATCAATGCTGCCCTCGTCCAGACGGTTTACGATTTCCTGTTCCGTGCCTTCAAAAAGTTCGATCACAGCGCCCGCATCCTCTCGTTTGAAATCGGCCACCAGCCGGGCGATCAAAATATTGGGGAGTGTCATGAGCACACCCAGCCGAATAACTTCGGGATTTTCCACATGCTTCATTTCCAGCGCCGCCTGATTGCACTCGAATAAAATGGATTTGGCACGATCGACAAACCGCACGCCGGCTTCAGTGAGGAAAACACGCCGGGATGATCGATGAAAAAGTGCCGTACCCAAAAGACTTTCAAGCTTTTTAATGCCCACAGACAGGGTTGGCTGGGTTACGCAGGCGCGTTCAGCAGCTTTGGTAAAATTGCCCGTTTCCACAATAGCCAGGAAATATCGCAATTGATAAAGTTCAAACATAGATAATTTCTATCAATAACATTGAAACAAACGATTTGTTCTATTGTTATCTTTCCACTAAGCTCTGTCAAGCTCGCTTGCGTCAGGCTGACAAAATCCTTATGGAGTACCATAATGAGCAAAATAGCATCCACCATAGACGCGGGTAGTCAGGCCTTCAAGGCCAATGCTGATGCCATGCTTGTCCTGGTCAGAGATCTGGAAGAAAAAATTGCTAATATTGCTATTGGAGGCAATGAAAGGGCCCGGGAACGGCACCTTTCAAGGGGAAAACTGTTGCCCCGCGACCGGGTTGAGCATTTGCTGGATCCTGGCACGGCTTTTCTGGAATTCTCTCAACTGGCTGCCTATGACATGTATGACGCCCATATTCCGGCGGCTGGAATCATAACCGGAATTGGCCGGGTCTCGGGCCAGGAATGCGTGATCGTTTGCAATGATGCCACAGTAAAAGGTGGCACATATTACCCGCTTACGGTCAAAAAGCATTTGCGCGCTCAGGAAATTGCCCTGGAGAATAATTTGCCCTGTATTTATCTGGTGGATTCAGGCGGAGCTAATTTACCCAATCAGGATGAGGTCTTTCCTGACAAGAACCACTTTGGTCGTATTTTTTATAACCAGGCCAATCTCTCGGCAAAAGCCATCCCTCAAATTGCGGTGGTGATGGGGTCTTGCACGGCGGGTGGCGCCTATGTACCTGCCCTGGCCGACGAATGTATCATTGTTCAAAATCAGGCGACTATTTTTCTGGGCGGGCCTCCCCTGGTGAAAGCGGCCACCGGCGAAATTGTGTCGGCTGAAGAGCTCGGCGGAGGCGATCTGCATTCAAGGATCTCAGGCGTTACCGATCATCTGGCAAAGAGTGATCGGGACGCACTCAATACCACTCGCCGGATCATCTCAAATCTGAACCGGGAAAAATTTATTGATCTTAAATTAAAAGAGCCAAAAGAACCGCTTTACGATCCTGCTGAAATTTACGGCATAATACCGAAAGACGTGCGCCAGCCCTACGATGTCCGTGAGGTGATCGCCCGGATTGTGGACGGCAGCGAGTTTGACGAGTTCAAAAAATATTATGGCGAGACTCTGGTGACCGGGTTCGCCCATATATTTGGCTATCCCGTTGGTATTATTGCCAATAATGGCGTTCTTTTTTCAGAATCCGCGCTCAAAGGCACGCATTTTATTGAACTCTGTGCCCAGCGGCGCATCCCGCTTCTGTTCCTGCAAAATATCACCGGTTTTATGGTTGGCAGCAAATATGAGGCTGGCGGTATTGCCAAGGATGGTGCAAAAATGGTGACGGCTGTGGCCACCGCTCAGGTTCCAAAATTTACTATCATCATTGGCGGCTCGTTTGGGGCCGGAAATTATGGCATGTGCGGCCGGGCTTTTGGCCCCCGATTTTTGTGGATGTGGCCCAATGCGCGAATTTCTGTCATGGGCGGAGAACAAGCGGCCAGTGTTCTGGCCACAGTTAAACGGGGCAGCATGGAGGCCCGGGGCGAAAAATGGACGAAGGCTGAGGAAAAAGCTTTCAAGAAACCGCTCCTGGAACAATACGAACATCAGGGGCATCCTTATTATTCGAGCGCCCGCCTTTGGGACGATGGCATTATCGACCCCAAAGAAACACGCATGGTTCTGGGGTTGGGCCTGTCAGCAGCCCTGAACGCGCCTGTGCCTGAGACCAAATTTGGCATCTTCCGAATGTAGATAATGAATAGTAAGGAGAGCGGGAATGGCATATGAGACAATTGAACTACTCACCGACGGCACCACAGGTC
>JACZYI010000074.1 GCA_022571175.1 Pseudomonadota bacterium | reverse complement strand
TACCGAGACCCTCATGTTCACCTTCCATGCAGGCTGAAGTCGTCACTGCCAACAGCAGAATAGCAGCCACCTTCCGTGAAAATTTTGACCGGGTAATTTTTTCGCTTTTAAATTGCGGCATTAGATCTCCTCCGGGTCAGTTTAAAACGTGATCAGTATATTCTCACGAGCATGAACAGCAAATGAATTCGAAATAAGGCAAATCCTCAGGATTGTTCCGACGGCGCGGGCGATGTGGCTGGCAGGGATACAACCACTTTGAGCCCACCAAGACCCGAGTCCATGAGGGCCACTTCACCGCCGCATATCTCTGCAATATCTTTGACGATGGCCAGGCCCAGCCCAGATCCCGGCACCGATTGATCGAGCCGAGTACCACGTTCGAACAGAGCTTCCCTTTCCTTGAGCGAGACACCCGGTCCGTCATCCTCAATCTCAATACATAACCGTTCATAATTATCGGTGGGGACGGTTCGGTACGCCGAGATCCGAATTTTTGATTTGCCCCATTTTGCCGCGTTATCCATCAGATTTCCAAGAATCTCATCCAGATCCTGACGCTCGCCCCAGAAATGCAGATTATCAGAAACCTGAAGGTCAAATTCCATATCCTTGTCGCTGTGAATACGCTTTATGGTGCGGATCATATCATTTATCGCAGAGGCAATATGTGTCCGGACTCCGATCGTCCGGCTTCTGCCCATGGCCCGTGCTCTGGCCAGATGATGGTCGATTTGTTGCTGCATGATTTTGGATTGTTTAGCGACCACACTGGCCAAATTATCGCTTTTCCCCGTTTCCGCCTCGATAGTGATAACGGATATGGGCGTTTTCAGAGCATGGGCCAGGTTTCCCACATGGGTGCGGGCACGGTTGACCACTTCATCATTATGGTCCAGCACCAGATTAACCTCGGTGACCAGAGGCTGTACTTCGGCGGGCACTTCATCATCCAGCCGTTTTGACGAACCAGAACGGATGGCCTCCAATCCTCGTCTGATCTCACGCAGGGGATGAAGGCCGAAACTTACCTGCAGGAAGGTTGTGATAAGCAATCCAACTCCCAGCACTCCAAAGGATAAGGCCAGAATTCGACTGAAACGAGCGACCTGATCTTCCATATCTGCGGTATTTTCAGCCACCATATAGCGAAAAACAACCTCGCTTCCCGGTAACATTATATCCCGCTCGGCAAGTCTCAGATTCTGGCCATCAGGCCCAATCACCGGTCGAAACCTGATACCTGAAGCCGAGTTTGCCAAGTCGGAGGTAAGCTCTTGATCCCAAAGCGAGCGCGATCTGAAAGGGGTTTGTTCCGGCGCCATAACCTGCCAATACCAGCCTGAATAAACCTCGGTGAAACGCTGGTCACTCATGGGCCTCGAAAATATCACAAACCCACCAGGGGCAACTTCGCTCGCACCGACCATACTATCCAGTGTGGATACCAAGCTATCATCGAGGCTGGTCTCGACAAAATCCCGAAAGACCGTGGTGAGCACGAAACCACCGATGCCAAGAGCCAGCAGGGTCCATAACCCCGCCGCCAGAAACAGACGGCCGGTTAAAGCTTTCGGATTAAGCCATAGCGGGATAATGGCCTATTCCTCCTGATCGGGATCGGATTCGGAAATTCGATACCCCATCCCTCGTACGGTTTGAATAATATCAGCTCCGAGTTTTTTCCGGATACGATTGACAAAAACTTCAATGGTATTGGAATCACGATCAAAGTCCTGGTCATAAATATGTTCGGTCAACTCTGTTCTGGATATGACTTCATCCGCATGATGCATCAAATAGGATAGAAGTTTAAACTCAAGCGCGGTTAGTTTAATCGCCCGACCGTCCATGGTGACCTTGCCCTGACGCGTATCCAGCAAAACCGGACCACAAACCAGCTCTGCGGTAGCATGGCCTGAAGATCGCCGTATCAAGGCTCTGAGCCGTGCCAGCAATTCTTCCATTTTAAAAGGCTTGGTGAGATAATCATCTGCCCCGGCGTCGAGGCCCGAGACCCTTTCGGTCCAGCTTCCGCGAGCGGTTAAAATCAAAACGGGCATGCTACGACCTGCCGAGCGCCATTTTTCCAGGATCGAAAGACCATCAATAACCGGCAGGCCTAAATCCAGGATCACCGCATCATAGGGCTCCGTCTCTCCCATAAAATGCGCCTCTTCTCCATCGCTGGCACAATCTACCGCATAGCCCGCATCGGATAGACTTTCTTTCAATTGGCGTGAGAGTTCGGGCTCATCCTCAACAATTAAAACTCGCATTAACGTCTCCCCTGGCTGGTGAGAACCTCGCCGGTGTGTGCATCAACAACCACCGATATGACCTCACCATTATTCTTCAAAAGTCTCAATTCATAGACCCACCGCCCGGCGCTGAACTCGCGCACTCTCTGGCCAACCACGCGCCCACCAAAAGATTGCTCTATGCGGCGACTGATGGTGCCATAGGGAATAATATTGCCGCGATCGCGTGCAGCTTTTGCTTCGTCCTGCTCGCTTTGTGCATAGGCTGGGCTGGTGCCAAAGCTAAAGCCAGCGGGGACGGGACCCGCTAAAATGGCTATAATTATCAATAGCTTCCACATAGATTCTGCACCAACCTCTTTTGGCATTTCTGACCCCAGACTATTATTATGCCGGTGAACTTGCCATGAACAGACCTGTAATAAGTAATCGTCCCTCACATCTTTCTCGACAAATCGGCGCCCGGACATTACCACGACGGCTGAAATGCGCAAATGACAGGCACTCCAATGCTCCCTTTTGCCCATCGAATTTTCCGTTGAGGGAAGCTAGAATGATCCTGTTGTCCCTGTTTTTTTAAACTGCTGAACGGGCGAACTATGTCGAATGCACTACTCACGCTGAAAAAAGCCACACTTGGATTTGGACGGGAAACCCTGTTCGAAGATGTGGAGCTTGTGATCAAACGGAACGAGCGCCTGACTCTGGTGGGACGAAATGGGGTCGGTAAATCCACATTCCTGAAGATGTTGACGGGATTGATAGAGCTAGACCAGGGAGAGCTCATCAAGGCGCCCAAATGCAAGATCGCATATCTCACCCAGGAGAGCCTGCCCGGCAATGCCAATAGTGTTTTTGATTATGTGGCCGCAGCCATGATCGGACATTCTCAAATCCAGGATCACATCATCCGCAGGCAGCTGGCAACTTTTGGCCTGGACCCGGATGCCCGACCAGGCGAACTCTCGGGCGGCGAATTGCGGCGCGCTGCTTTAACCGCCATCCTGGCCACAGATGCTGATTTACTCCTTCTGGACGAGCCCACCAATCACCTAGATATTGAAACCGTGCAATGGCTGGAAGACTGGCTGGAGACTTATTCGGGTGCAGTGGTCACGATCAGCCATGACCGAACATTTCTTGAGAATACCGGCACCGCAACATTGTGGCTGAATGATCGCCATCTGACCCGCATCAATAAAAGCTTTGAGGCCTTTTGTGTCTGGATGGCAGAACAGGCTCTGGCACGGAATGCCAGACGGGAAGCGGTGGACCAGCATATCAAGCGCGAGGTTCGCTGGTTGAACCGGGGCATCTCCGCCCGGCGTAAACGCAATCAACGCCGCCTGAAAGAAATTATCGAGTTGCGCCAAAGGCGAGCGGCCCTCATCAAAGGCACCGGGCAGGTCAAATTATCCCTGCTCAACAGTCCTCGCGCCAGCAGTCTGGTGATCCGCGCCAGGAAAATCTCAAAATCTTATGGTGACAAAACTCTCTTCAGAGATTTCTCCACCATCATTCGGGCCAAAGACCGGATCGGGATTCTGGGAGCCAACGGCACTGGCAAAACCACGCTCCTGAAAATTCTCACAGGCGAGTTGGCCCCCGATCATGGGTCCGTCAAATTGGGAGCCAATCTCAAAACCCTGGTTATCGACCAGAACCGGGAGGCCCTGGCACCAAACATGACCCTTCGTAATTTTCTGACCGATGGCGATAACGATCAACTGCTGGTTCAGGGAAGAGCTATCCATGTGATTGGTTATATGAAGGATTTTCTGTTTCAGGCCGAACAAGTGGATATGCCTGTTGGCTCACTTTCAGGCGGCGAGCGCAGTCGTCTTCTGTTGGCTAAATCATTTGCCAAAGAGGCCAATTTGCTCATCCTGGATGAGCCCACCAATGACCTGGATATGGATACGCTGGACCTGCTCGAAGATATTCTGGCCAGCTATGAGGGTACGGTGCTGCTGGTCTCTCATGACCGGAAATTTCTGGACCGGGTCGTATATTCCACCATTGTGCTTGAAGGCGATGGGACGGCGATTGAATATGCGGGTGGTTATCAGGATTATCTTATACAGCGAAAGCAGACGCAGCCCACCGAGACCAGGCCGAGAGGTGTATCCCGCAGCGAGCCAGAAAAACCCGCTGTTCCTGTCGAAAAGCGACGCTTGCGTTTCAAACACAAACATGCGCTCGAAAGCCTGCCCGGAGAAATCGAGACACTGACTATGGAGATTACCACCCTGGAGCATGAGCTTTCAGACCCGAAGCTTTACCTGAATGACCAGGAACGATATGTGACTCTCAGTGATGCACTCGCTCAAAAAAAGACCTTGCGATCCGGGAAAGAGGATGAATTACTCAATGTGGAGATTCTACGCGATGAAATCGCCGATGAAACTAATTCCTAACCTCTTGATTTTATGTCTTTTTCTATCGCCGTGGAGCGGGGCCACAGCCCAGGACAATGGCGTCATGGCCCATATGCCGGAGCCGCTCACCAATAATGCGGTGGCCAGTCTGGTGATTGCGGGCCAGCCCTACCTCTATAGTTTCTCGGGCCTTGGTCCGGGTAAAACTTTCGCGGACATAAGCTCTGCTGCTTATGACTATAATCTGGCGACAAAATCATGGCGGCGGTTGCCGGATGTTCCGGGCGGCAAAAATCGTCTGGCCAGTATTGCTGTTGGTCTTGGCAGTCGCATCTATATTTTCGGTGGTTATACCGTCAGCAGTGACGGTGGCGAAATCTCCACGCCAGAAGTCTATACCTATGATCCTGCAAATAATGAGTATGAGTTTTTAGCCCCCATACCGGTGGCGGTTGATGACACTGTGGCCATTCCCTTCGCCGATCATCTCATCTATCTGATTAGCGGCTGGCATGATGACGGCAACGTCGATCTGGTGCAAATCTATGATGTGACAACGAACAGCTGGAGCATAGGCACGCCTTTTCCTGGCATGCCGGTATTCGGCCATGCCGGAGGCATAATAGAAAATTGCATGGTTATCGCCGACGGGGTTGGCGTGCTGGGTGAAAAAAATGGCCGTCGGATATTCGGGATAATCAATGACGTCTGGAAAGGCTGTATTGATCCTGATGACCCCACAAAAATCACATGGGTGAGCCTTGGAAAACACCCGGGGGCAGGCAGATACCGCATGGCAGCGGTGGGGGCGAAGAACCAGGTGATATTCGCTGGTGGAAGTGATAATCCCTATAATTTCAATGGTATAGGATATAATGGCGAACCAAGCGAACCCTCAGATGAGGTTTTTGCCTTTGAGTTTGAAGCAGGAATTTTCCGGGAACTGGGCACCAAGCCACTGGCCACAATGGACCATCGGGGACTTTTGAAAATAGGCGATCGCTATATTACCTTGGGCGGCATGACCCGAGGCCAGGTGGTCAGCGATCTGGTGATCGCATTTACCATCCTCAATTAACCCCGCGTGAAAACCCAGTTGTCGCCATCCGACAGGGCCGGGTTAAAGCCATACCCGTCCTCGCTAAAATCTTTTATTTTTTCGGGCGCCTCCAGCCGGTTCTGAATGATATAGCGCGCCATAAGCCCCCGCGCCTTTTTGATGAAAAACCCGACGGTCCTGGGCATGCCGTCCCTGATTTCCTTGAACTGGAAACTAATGACGCGGGTCTTTTTGGCCAGACTTTTCACCGGTCTGTAATATTCATTTGATGCCAGATTGATCAAAACCCCGTCCCCTGCCTTGAGTTCGCTCGAAAGATGGTCTGAAATTTTATCGCCCCAGAAAGCGTAGAGGTCTTTGCCCCTGCTGTTTCTGAATTCCAGCCCCATTTCCAGCCGATAGGCCTGAATCCGATCCAGTGGTTTCAGGGCACCATAGAGACCCGAGAGAATCCGCAAATGATCCTGCGCCCACCTAAGCTGCTCTTTATTCAGGCTTTCGGCGTCCAGACCCAGAAAAGCGTCGCCCTTGAAGGCAAAGAGCGCAGCCCGCGTGTTGCCCGCACCGTTGTCCGCTCCATTGGGCGAATATCTACGAAAGCGATGATAATTCAGATCAGCAAGTTTATCACTGATGCCCATTAAATTTTGCAACTGCACAAGACTAAGCTTCCTCACTTCCGCCGCCAGAAAATTGGCCTCATCCCCGAAATGGGGTTGGCTTTGAGCGGGGACCATGATCTCACTTTCAAAATCGAGGCGTTTGGCGGGGGATAAAAGTATTATCATTCCGTATCTTCCTGTTTGAGTTCCGCTGCGATGAAGGCATCAATACGCGCCTCCAGAATTTTCATCGGTACGCCCCCTGCCCCCAAGACGGCATCGTGGAAAGCCCGGATGTCAAACCCATCTCCGAGCGCAAGTTCAGCCCGGGCACGCAGTTCCAGGATTTTCATTTCCCCGATCTTGTAGGCCAGCGCCTGGCCCGGCCATGAAATATAGCGATCAACTTCGGTTCTGATATTATGGGACGAGAGCGCTGTATTTTTCTCAAACAGCTCGATCGCGTCTGAACGGGACCAGCCCATGAAATGGATGCCGGTATCCACCACCAAGCGACCTGCACGCCACATTTCATAGGTCAGGCGTCCGAACTCGGCATAAAGATCGTTATAAATGCCCATCTCCACCCCCAGCTTTTCCGAATACAAGCCCCAGCCTTCGCCAAAGGCGTGGGGGTAAAGTTCACGGCGAAAGTCAGGCACATTTTCAAGCTCGCCCGCCACCGAAGTTTGATGATGATGGCCGGGCACAGCCTCATGCAGGGTAAGCGCTGGCAGATTATAGAGCGGGCGTTTATCCAGAGCATAGGTGTTGACCATATAGAGACCGCCCCGCTTGCCATTGGCAGGTGCCGCCCAATAACGCCCGGTGGTATAATTCGGGGCAATATCATCGGGAACGGCCCGCACACCATAGGGCTGGCGCGGTAAAATTCCGAAATAGGCGGGCATGATGGCGTCAATTTTTTTGGCAATATAGGAGGCTTCTTTCAAAAGCTGCTCGGGCTCGAGCACATAAAAGCGGGCATCGGTGCGAAGAAAACTCAAAAATTCCATAAAGCTGCCTTCAAAGCCGAGCTCTTCGATAATCGCCTCCATTTCACCCCGAATGCGCGCCACTTCCGCCAAACCCGTTTCATGTACCTCTTCTGGTGTCAGGTCGAGCGTGGTGTAATAAGTGACCAGATAACGGTAATATTCTTCGCCGCCCGGCAAGCGGTTGGCACCGAGAGTGGTCCTTGCGGCTGGCATATATTCCTCGGTGAAAAACGTAAGCAGCGTTTCATAGGCTCCAACCACATCTTGCATGACCACTTGCTCACCGCCCAAAACCATCAGCCAGCGCGTCTCTTCATCAAAGCTCTCGGGCAGAGACTTGAAGGGTTCAAAAAAGGAGCTGTCATCGGCGTTTCCTACAATCTGTGCACTGATGGAGGGTACGATACCTTCCAGAATGGCTCGGGGCATGGTGAAACCCTCGGCAATTCCGAGACGCATATTTTCAATCTGTTGGGCAAAATAGGTGGGTATGGCCCGGAGGCGGGCCAGGTAATTTTCATAATCTTCCAAATCGTCAAAAGGCATGGATTCTGCCATACGCACGATAGAGGTGTGAAACCCTGAATCGGACAGGAACGGAATTCGGTAGGGTCGGAAACGCGCATTTTTGATGCGGTGAAACAGGACAAATTCGAAAAGATCATAATTAAGCCGATCCTCGGCACTCAAATCCCGCTGGTCAATATCTTCAAGGCGGTCCCGAAAGTTCTCATCCATTTCCAGACGACGGGCATAATCTTCGGGCGTTATTTG
>JACZYI010000073.1 GCA_022571175.1 Pseudomonadota bacterium | reverse complement strand
TTGTCCTTATGCGGCAGGATCCACCATTCGATATGGCCTATATTTCATACACCCATCTTTTGGAACATATTCACCCTGATACCTTGGTAGTAAACGACCCCGTACAGGTACGAAACGCCCCTGAAAAGCTGCTGGTGACACATTTCAGAAACCTGATGCCGCCCACAATGATTACCAGGCGACGTGATGATATCGTAAACTTCAGACGACAGCACGGCGAGATCATTATCAAGCCTCTTTATGGAAACGGTGGGGCAGGTGTGTTTCGGATTGAGCCAGAAAGTGAAAATTTTAATGCCCTGTTGGAATTGTTTGAGGGAATATCAAATGAACCGCTGGTGATTCAAAAATATTTGCCCGAAGTGCGTGCTGGCGATAAACGAATAATTCTGGTTGATGGCAAGGCGGTTGGGGCTGTTAATCGTATTCCGGCTGAAGGAGAATCCCGCTCCAATCTTCATGTGGGCGGGACCGCAGAACGTACCGAGCTTTCTGATCGAGATTTAGAGATTTGCAGGGAGGTTGGCCCATACCTTGAATCGCATGGGCTCCTTTTTACTGGCATTGACATAATAGGCAACTATCTGACCGAAATTAATGTGACCTCACCCACCGGAATCCAGGAAATAAAAACATTCGGCGGACCAGATATTGCCAGCCTGATTTGGGACGCAATTCTAAAAAAACTCAACCTTTAACGCTCGGCAAAACTCTCGCTGAAGGTTTGTTTAATGGGCCGCCAAAGATATGCAAGCACACTTTTTTCTCCGGTCTTAATATCAGCAACCAAAGTCATGCCCGGAGCCAGCAAGTTTGCGTTTGGGTCGTCTCCCACAAAATCACGTTCCAATCTCACATAGGCCCGAAAGAAAATGTCTCCATCACCATCCATAAAGCTGGACGCGGAAACTCTGTCGATCACGCCTGGAATGCTGCCATATCTGATGAAATTATATGTCTCCAGTTTGATAACCACTTCATCGCCCGGTGAGATGTGGCCAATGTCCCGGGGCGACACTTTTATTTCGGCCACCAGCTCTTGATCCATTGGTACAATATCCATCACGGGCTCGCCGGGCAGAATGATGCCACCCGCGGGCCTGATGACAAGACCCTGTACACGTCCGGAAATCGGCGCCACAATAATAGTACGTAATACGCGGTCTTCAAATCGCGCCAACTGTGCCCCTACTTGTGCTTGCTCACTGGCGGCATCTCCCATATTATTTAAGGCATCGTTCCTCAGTCGCCCCTCAACCTCAGCAATTCGCTCGCGGGCGCGTTCGATTTCCGCACTGGTTTGTGCCTGCTTTGTTTGTATTTCAGCCAACTGACCCTTGCTGCGGGAAAGATCCCGTTGTGCAGTCAAATAGAGCAGCCTTGACGTCAGCCCTTGCTCCAATAGCTGACCCCTCAAATCCACTTCTTCCTGCACATAACCGACCTCTTCGGCAAGCGAAACTTCTTGCGCCTTCAGGCCTGAAATTTCTTCTTCTAATTCGTGGATTTGGGCCAAGATAACATTAATCTGGGCAGAGCGTGCGGCGATCTGGCTAGCAAGAATCTGTTCATGATCGGCAATCATGGAATCAAATCCTTCGCCAGCAATAGAAAAATCCGGGTCGCGGTCCATAGCGAAAGCGCTTAGCCTCTCGATCTCGAGAACCAAGGCCACATTTCGTGCCCTCACCGCATTAAACTCTGCGCGAAAGGCAGTATCATCCAGCATCATGACGGGCTCGCCCATCTTCACGAGTTGGCCCTCCACAACCAATATCTCCGACAAAATACCGCCTTCGAGATGTTGGACCGGTTGAACAAAACCAATTGGGAGAATTTCACCAGGAGCGGATGCTCGTTCATCGACTTGGGCTATGGTAGCCCAAATAATAAAGCCGGCGAGCAAAATGCTGATAAGATTAATGGTCGCACGTACATTTTTGGGCGGGCTTGCCTCTTCGAGAAGAATTGAGCGCGTCAGGTATGGTGCATAGGGATTGCCACTATCCGTAATTGGGTTTTCGCCAAGTACCGTAGCCAAAAAGGTCTGACTTTCGCGAGCCAGCGTTTGTTTCTCACCAGGGCCGGAAACTTTTTCTTTTGTGGGTCTAATTTTCTCGTTCATGCTCCGCCTCCTGTCAATCGGGCTAGCACGGTTTCGGGCTTTCCTTCAAGCGCCATGCTTCCTGCAGCCATAACAATAAGTCTATCAGCCAATCGAATATGACTGGGCCGATGGCTCACAAGAAAGATTGTAGTCGATCCTTTCAGCTTCTTGAGGGCATCAACGAATGCCGCATCACCCTCCTCATCTAGAGTTTGGGCGGGTTCATCCAGTAGCAATACGGGTGCACGTTTCAGATAGGCGCGAGCAAGCCCCAGTCGCTGCAAAAGTCCCGCATTCAAACTAAGCGTCTTAGAGTCTCCCATGCGTGTATCAAGGCCGTCTTCATACTGAAGAACATGGTCGAGCGCACCAGCAAGATGCAATGCTTCTTTAAGATCGTCATCGCTGGCAACCGGATTGGCAAGACGCAAGTTCTGGGCGATAGAACCATAGAAAAAATGACTCTGTTGTGGCACATACGCGATACCCTGGCGCAGTTCCAGAGGACCAATTTGTCGGATGTCCATACCGTCCATGGTGACCTGACCAGCTTGAGGTCTGTGGAGACCAAGGATCAATCGAAGCAATGTTGTCTTACCAGCGCCATTAGCCCCAGTTATGGCAATCATTTCGCCCGGTTGTGCCTCAAGCGTAACACCAAACAGAGCGGGCTCCGCATTTACGCTGTAGCGGAAACTTACGCGCTGAAGACTCACTGCACCAACAAATCTCCGTCGCATCATTTTGTTGCCGGCTTGCTCAGCGTCATCTTCGGAAGGCATGCGCATCAATTGATTGATTTGTTTCAGACTAATTTTGATTTGTTCAAACCGAGAGAAGGTAAGAAAAAAACTTTGAAGGGGAGCCAAGACTCTCCAAACCAGAGCCATCGAAGCAATCAGAGCGCCCATGGACATGCTCGCATTGATAATTTGGATAACTCCAAATGAGATAGTGGCTAAGCCAGCTGCAATCATTAATGCCTGGCTCAAGGTCTGAAACAAGAACGTAATTTGCGCGGTTTTAAACTGGAGAAAGCTAGCCTCTGCAGATACATCGCGATATCTATCCAACCAAACTTCCTCTGCGTTGGCTTCTTTGATAGTACGCATGTGCGAGATGGACTCAACAAGAAAGCCGTGCCTTTTAGCCCGCGCTCGTGAGGAAAGAGCTACCGCTCTCTTCATTTGGGGCACCAGAATGATGGCAATGATGTAAAAGGCAACCATCATAAAAATCGGAATCAAAGCGAGCATGCCACCAAGAAGCGCAATAGCAATAATAAAGATAAAGGTAAACGGAACCTCCAATAGAACGGTAACCAATGGTCCCATAAAAAGCTCTCTCAATGAATCAAACTCTTTCAGTCTGGCCACCTGAGTTCCAAGTGGGGCGGCCTCTGTCAAAGATGTGGGCAGGTGTAAAATTTTCTTAAATGCTGTTGTTGCCACGAGATTTTCCACCCGACCACCCATGTAGGCGATTATCCGGCTTCGAACCATGCGCAGGCCAATATCGATAGCAAAAACAAAAATGATACCTACCACCAGAGACGCAAGAACATCTTTTGCGCCCACCGGCATTACTTTGTCATACACAGTCATGACAAAAAGAGGGACCATCAAAGCCAAAAGATTCAGCGTAAAGGTCAGCGCTGCCAATTGGATGATGGTGGCGCGAAAGCGACGAAAAATCTCACCAACCCAATTTTCTTTCTTGGCCTCTTCTTGATCTTTTAGGTGCTCCTCGGAGCTAATGATATAGAGCGTTCCGGAAAGCCCTTCGGCTGGGACGGTCCTTTCCATGCTAGCGTAGCCGTCAAAAATCCGAAATTCATCACCAATTGCGCGTAACAAGACGCTGGCCCCTCCAGAATCCGCCACAAATAAACAGGGTAAAAGACGAGGGTCAACCTCACTCAAGTCCGTTGACAGACTGATTGTTTTGTATCCCAACCTAGCCAGCACATTTCGAAACTCCTGCAATGTCAATGTATTTGCAAAATGCGGAAGTGCCTCAGCAATTTCGCGCAAATCACGCCTCCATTCAATTGCATTGAGCAAAGGTAAAAGGCATGATGCTAAATCAGATTTGGCTTGAAAATCACCAAGTCGACCTTGTCTAAGCGGCTCCGCCAATTCATCATGAGAGTCGAAAGCGGGTGCCGTTCCTGACTCGTATGTTCCTTCGTTTGCCATCATTCCTTATCTGTATTTTTTTCACGGAGTTTTTCGCTAAAGCTGTCAGACGGCCAAAGCGCACCATCAACAAGATCAAACCTTTCGTCAGCAATCGCCAGCAAGGAAGGCCTATAAGTAACAATAACGATGGCGGCCGTTTCTTGGAACTGCTTGAGCGCAGCTTTTATTCTGGCATCCCCGGGCCCATCTAAACCCGTGTTTGCTTCATCAAAAAGTACAAACCGTGGTTGACCTAACAATGCTCGAGCGATGGCAATGCGCTGGCCCACTCCACCAGGCAAGGTGGAATACGCGGTTGCTCCCACTGCCGTTTCATATCCATCAGGATAACGCGCAAAGACCTTATCCAAACCCAGTCTTTCTGAAATTTCAAGCGCCTCGTCCAATAACTCATTCGTCCGAAACATGGTTATATTATCCAAAACCGAACCCTCAAACAGAACCGGTCGTTGTGGCAAATATGCGATCTGGGATTTTAAATAGCGGGCATCTATGTCTTCGGCAGGATAATTGTTATAAAGAACGCGGCCCTTTGTCGGAGCTAGGCCTCCTACCATCAGCTGCAACAGTGTGGTTTTACCCGCACCGTTGCTTCCTCTGATGCCAATGATTTGCCCTCTGCTCATGGTTAGACTTATATTTTGCAAAATTAACGGCAAATCGTCCCCATACCGAAAACTGACGTCGTCCAGCTCAATTGTTTTCAGTGGTTCTTCGATTCTGTTACTTTTAATTTCCGCCGGTACAAAACGCGAGAGGTCGTTTAGATTATCCTCTGCAACTTGAATGAGTTGAAACCGAGACCAAACACCCATCGCTCGCAAAATCGGTGAGACGGTACGACCGGAAAGCAGCATGCAGGCAGCTAGACCACCAACGGTGAGAGATCCGTCAATCACGAGCAGGCTACCCGCGCTAACCACAGAAACCATAGTGATCTGAGAAAACATGCTACCTAGATTTTGCGCCAAGCCACTTAAATAGGATGCTTTAAGTCCGCTTTCTGAGCAGCCGGCCATAATTCTTTCGTATCGGCGCTCAAAAAGGCTTTCCATGGCACAGCTTTTGATGGTGTGGATACCACTCAATGTCTCGATGATGAAACTGTATCTTCGATTATCGCTCTCAAGGCGGGTTTCGAGCGCGTGCCGCAAATCTTCTCCCGTTCGAAGCGCTACATAGATGAAAATGACCAGCAAAATTACAGGCACAACTGCAAGGATGCCACCAATATACGCAATGGCAGCCACAAAAACCAAAATGAAGGGCATATCCACAAGAACCAGGCTCGCTTGGCTGGAATAGAAGTCTTTTACCATATCGACGCCAGCTAGACGGTCAAGGTGCTTGCCAGGTGAATCGGCTTCAAATTGACTGATGTCTGCTCCGAGAAGTCGCTTGATACCGGTGACTCCCAGACGGTGCTCGAAATTGGCGCCTGCCCACCCCGCTACATATCCGCGAGCGGTTTTAAGGACAATGTCCAGTAACAGGGCAATAATTACGCCAATCGCCAGCAGCAGAAGAGTGTTCATGGCCTCATTAGGCAGAATGCGATCATAGACCTGCAAAACAACCAGCGGAAAGGACAACATCAGTACATTAATGGTGAATGAAGAAAGAATAATATCGAGACGCATCAAAGGGATGGCTTGTTTCATCAGAACAATCCCCGCAGCAAAGCGATAGACACGTTCGCGCAGTTCTTTAACTTTACCCAAGCTTGATGTAAACAAAATCGGGCTCCCTGGTCGTTGCCTCTACCTAGCTACGTGCCCTATTCAGAATTTTGCCTGCGATTTGTTCCGACCAGTGATTCGCGCCTTATGACCCATATTTTGCTGTCTGTACAGAAATTTTTGGCTTACTGGCCTTTAACAATTTACAATTATAGGCCATAGAAACCAATAAATTTCAACACCTTCATTGTTTACAAGCGGATTATTACCAATTTTTTTACACCTTTTTCAAAGTTCCCCTTTAAAAAAGGAGAGAAATTTGGCAGAATGGTGTGCAGCCTTGCTACCTGGAAAAGTCAAAAACCTTGCGTGCCCATGGGGCGGTACGCAAAGAGGGTTTTTTTGCTATGGTGGATAGCAGCCCACCCGAAGATGAACAAGCTGACGATCAGGGTGCAAACGATGAAGCCCCAGATCCGAATATGCTTGCCGATGCCGAATCGGACTCTGACCAAGCTGATGATGCCGAGCTCACTGGCGATGTTTCCGTTGATAGCAGCCGAGATACTACCCTTGGTAATGTTCACTCAGGAAGTGAAGATACTCGATTGTCACCGGAAGAGGTGCTTGCCGGGAGCATAATCGCGGAAGAAGAACTTGTTGAAGAAAAAGAGAGGGAAAGAAGCGCCAGCGAACAGAGTGATGAAGAACGAGGTGATGAAGATCGTCTTGATAATCGTAGTGAAGCTTCCCGCGGATCCGGGGGTGCGGGCGCCCAAGATGGATCCGGTGGTGCCGGTGTTGGAAACGTGGCCGGTGGCGGTACTGGAGACGGCTCGGGAGTGACGGCAGCCCAGACTGCAGATGGTGAGGCCGCCAGTGCAGATATTGTCGGCGCTGGGGATACTCTTCCTACAACCTCTGGTGGGGAGACTGATGAGGAAACCGCTGAGGAAGAGGAGGCTGAAGAAGAGGCTGCAGAAGAAGCAGCAGAGGAAGAGGAAGCAGCCGCTGCCGAAGATGCTGCTGCAGAAGAAGAGGAAGAAGCAGAGGCAGCAGTTGATGCGCGGGCTGAAGAAGAAGAGAGGGAGGAAGCGGAGGCCGAGGCAGAAGCGGAGACAAGGGCTCGAGCAGAAGCTGAAGCAAGGGCTGCTGAAAAGGAGGCCAGAGCTCAGGCTGAGGCAGAAGACAAAGCCGAAGCCGAAGCAACTGCAAGGGCGGAAGAAGAGGCACAGGCGCGAGCTGATGCAGAGGCTGCTGAGCGGGCGGCGGCCGAAGAAGAGGCGGCGGCACAACAAGATGATGCAGGTCCGGGAGAAGATGACCCTACCGCAAACATTAATCAATCTCCCATCAATCTTCAAATCACCCTTACGGACTTTGATCAAGACACTCCCCCCGGCACGGTTGTTGGGGCGGCATTTGCAACAGACCCTGATCCTGAAGACGTACTTACCTACAGTCTTCTGGATGACGCTGGTGGTGCCTTCGTAATTGATCCCGCCAACGGAGAAATAAGTATCGCTCCCGGTTTTGAATTAGATCCGGGCGATATTTTGGAGATTGTTGTCCAGGTCACTGACCCTGGCGGGCTTTTTATTACGCAAATTGCAACCATTCAGCTTCCTGGCATTCCCAACGAGGCCCCCACGGATATTGCCTTATCGGCCTCGACGGTTGCGGAGAATGACAGCGGGGCGATTATTGGCAATCTGACGGTCAGTGACCCGGACGGTGGCGATACGCACAGTCTGACGGTTGATGATACCCGCTTTGAGATTGTCTCTGGTCAGTTGAAGCTCAAATCCGGTCAGTCGCTTGACTTTGAGGCGGCGTCGAGCGTGACGGTCTCGGTTACGGCCACGGACAGTGGGGGACTGACCCGGGTTGAAGCTTTTGTGCTGACGGTTACGGATGTGAACGAGGTTCCCACGGATATTGCCTTATCGGCCTCGACGGTTGCGGAGAATGACAGCGGGGCGATTATTGGCAATCTGACGGTCAGTGACCCGGACGGTGGCGATACGCACAGTCTGACGGTTGATGATACCCGCTTTGAGATTGTCTCTGGTCAGTTGAAGCTCAAATCCGGTCAGTCGCTTGACTTTGAGGCGGCGTCGAGCGTGACGGTCTCGGTTAC
>JACZYI010000270.1 GCA_022571175.1 Pseudomonadota bacterium | reverse complement strand
GATGGGGCGCTGTTGCGTACGGACGGTGAAAAGTCAGTTGAAATAATATCAACAATATCAATCAAGTATGACGATAACTTCAGAAATCAGTTGAAAAGTCTGATGGCGCGCGCCGAAGCTCTTGATGGCAAGCTGGATGAGGCAGGGGGTGTAGTTGAGCATTGGCTTACGGACTGCCATGGAGATGTGGTCCGGACCCTGATGGAAAAATCCGGTCTTGGGGCCGGTGAGATTGATCTCATTGGGTTTCACGGTCAGACCATCCACCACGCGCCCGATCAGGGCAAAACATGGCAGATTGGCGATGGTGCACGTCTGGCGGCGAAAACCGGTATTGATGTGATCCTTGATTTCAGGAGCGCTGATATGGCCGCTGGCGGCGAGGGTGCACCCTTTGCCCCTGCTTATCATATGGTGCTGGCGCGGGGACTGGGCGTTGATCTGCCCTGTGTTTTCCTGAATATCGGCGGTGTGGCAAACCTGAGCTATATTCCCACCCATCTACCCGAAGATATGCTGGCCTTTGATACCGGACCGGGAAATGGCTTGATTGATGACTGGGTACTGGCCGAGTGCGGCACTCCCTATGATCTGGACGGCAAGCTGGCGAGCAGGGGACAGACCAGCATGGAGGCCATGGAACAGCTTCTGGATGACCCTTATTTTGCCAAATCCCCGCCAAAATCTCTCGATCGGAACCGGTTTGATCTCTCATGCCTGCTCGGATTCTCCAGCGAAGACGGCGCGGCCACGCTCACGGCCTTTAGCGTGCTCACCATCAAGCTGGCACTGAGATTGTTGCCCGAACCACCCAAATGCGTTTATCTCACCGGTGGCGGGCGGCTGAATAAAACCATGGTGGAGGGTCTGCGCCGCTCACTCACCATGAGTGTGGAACTTGTGGAAGCGCTGGGCATGAATGGAGACAGCATGGAAGCAGAGGCGTTCGGGTTTCTCGCGGTTCGCTCGGCCAGGGGCTTGCCCTTGAGCTATCCCGGAACCACTGGCGTAAAACAGCCGGTGACCGGCGGCATGAGGGTTAAAGCTGGTTAAAAACCTGTCCGAAGTCCAATTTTATTCGCCGGATGTGAGCCGTTTTTCCAGATAGTCATCCACTTTAGTGACCATCTTGTCCAGATAGCCTTCGAAAAAGTGATTGGCACCCGGAATGGCCTCAAAATCAATGGTAATGGCGCGCTGGGCCTGAAGTTTTTCGGACAAATTTTGGCTGGAAGAGGCCGGGACAATTTCATCCTTGGTGCCTTGCACAATGATACCCGATGACGGGCAGGGCGCCAGAAAGCTGAAATCATAGAGATTGGCGGGCGGGGCGACCGCTATAAAACCACGAATTTCGGGCCGCCGCATCAAAAGCTGCATGGCGATCCAGGCCCCGAACGAAAAGCCCGCCACCCAGCAACTGGTGGCATTTTTGTTAAAAGTCTGAATCCAGTCAAGCGCTGCTGCGGCATCGGACAATTCACCCAGGCCATCATCAAAAATGCCCTGAGAACGGCCCACACCGCGGAAATTGAAGCGCAGCGTGGAAAAGCCCCGTTTGGCAAATATATGATAAAGATTATAGACCACCTTGTTATTCATGGTGCCGCCATATTGCGGGTGCGGGTGAAGTACAATGCCGATCGGGGCATTGGGAATTTTACCCGGAGAATAGCGGCCTTCAAGTCGGCCTTCGGGTCCATTGAATATAATGTCGGGCATGGCTCAACTCGCAAAGCACTGGCGCTAAAAACAAGGATGAATTCAAAATTCAGGTTCGCTCTTATATAGATAGTGCAGCCTCCGATGCAAGGGGCAAGACCCGCATGGACGGAACTTCGGCAGCGCATTGTCCGTAGATTGGCGGAAAGGTTGATCTCACTGGCCAGAACGCCTATTTCATGGGCCATGAAGGAACGCATATATCTGGATCATAACGCCAGCCAGCCCATGAGGCCGGAAGTGAAAGCGGTGATCACCGAGCTGCTTGAAGGTGAGGGCGGCAATCCATCCTCGGTTCACTTGGCGGGACGGGCGGCGCG
>JACZYI010000072.1 GCA_022571175.1 Pseudomonadota bacterium | reverse complement strand
CGGAAAAGTCATGCTCAGGAGAAGCAGTCTCTTCACCGGCAGCGCCGCAATTCGGGAATAAATCTTATAGGAAGCACCCATGATTTTTTCCTGGTAAATATGGGGGATTAAACCTGCCCGGATGAACTGGATGGTTTTTGCTGAGACTGTTACTGAGTAGTCGACTTAGTGGTGGTTGCTTTGCCACTCGCGGGCCATTTTCTGGGCTTCGGCGACTTCCCAGGCTGACATATCGCCAGCCAGATCGGCCCGATCCACTTGTGCCCGCTTTACACCCTTCATGGCCGCAAGATTAAACCACTTATGGGCAGCGATCATATCCAGATCCACGCCCTGACCAGTGGAATAAAGAAGTCCTAAATCATAATAAGCTTCGGCCTGACCTTTTTCGGCAGCCCTCAGCCGACCCATCAAATAGCTTTGGTAGTTTTTATCATATTGGCCCATATTCTTTTCCGCTTCTGCATACCGTCGATTTACGCCGGTCTCTTGACCTGGCGAACCAAGTCTTGTCAGCGGGCACTGAAAAAAGGGTTAACGGCGGGCTGCAAAAAATTATTTCTGCGCAGGAAATAAAAATATTATTCCCCATTTCGTCACGCCGGGCAGTCCAGAAGTTGGTCCCCCAAGAACAGCACGTTTTAAAAAGTCTACGCCGATCATGGCGCCTGTCCAGTGCAAGTTTTGGCCCGGCTTGAAGGGGTCTGAAATGTTCGGGCCGGAGCCGGGAAGGACGGACTTGAATCCGACTGATTCTATTTATCTTTTTCCGGTTGAGCCATTATTTTATCGGCGAGCTCTGACCAAAAAGAATCTTTTTAGACTCTTCCGTAAGCACCGGTTGGGGGTTTCGATATTCTTCACCAACCGCGAATCCCCGTTCAACCGCAGGCCGCATTCCGACCGACTCGATCCATCGCATCAAATTTTCGTGCTTGCTCATATCATATCCAAAGCGTGCCGCTGGGGCCACCCAGGGCCAGCAAGCCATATCAGCTATAGAATAATCACCTGCCAGATAGTCCCGGTCGGCCAGGCGTCTATCCATAACACCAAACAACCGGACGCCTTCTTGGGTGTAGCGATCGAGAGAATAGCTCAAATCCGAATCAGTAAGCTGCGGGGCATAAGTGTTGAAATGGCTGACCTGACCCAGCATGGGCCCGAGGCCCCCCACTTGCCAGAACAACCATTGCAGCACTTCAACCCGGCCTGCGGTATCAGAGGGAATGAATTTCCCTGTTTTTTCAGCCAGGTAAAGCATGATGGCACCGGACTCGAAAATGGAAACAGGGTCGCCATCCACATCATGATCCACAATCGCCGGCATGCGGTTGTTGGGAGATATCTTCAAAAAATCCGGCTCAAATTGCTCGCCCTTGCCGATATCAACCGGAATCATTTTATAAGGCAGCCCCAGTTCTTCCAGCAGAATGGTAATTTTCCACCCGTTGGGCGTGGGCCAATAATAAAGATCAATCATGAACTATGCTCCCGGTTGCCGGCTCTCATATCAAGCTAGTTAGTTTTGTCAAAAATGTAAGAGCCCCTCACGGAAGCTTGACCATATTTATGATTTCTTTGAAGCTGCGATGAAAGTGGCACGCGCCACCTTCTCCTGATCCCAGGGATATTCCATATAGCGCGCAGTCTCGTGTGCCTGGTCACTACCCAGCAATTTGGCCACCACATGAAAAGACATATCAATGCCCGCAGCCACACCCGAGGATAAAATGATCTGGCCATTATCCACCACCCGGTAATTTCCAAGAATTTTTGTGTTTGGTGCCACTTTCCTCAATTCATCCAGAGCCATGTGGTGGGTTGTGGCGGAAAGCCCCTCTAAAAGCCCGGTAACAGCCAGCATCAAGGCACCGGTACAGACTGACAAGGTGAGCTGGGCCTTCTTAGAAGCGGTTTTAATCCAGTCCAGAACAGCCTGATTATGCAAAAGATCACGGGTGTCATATCCGCCAGGTATCAAGATAATATCCGCCTCCGGTGCGCTCTCGAATGACCAGGCAGGGGCCACAACCAGATTGTTACGCGAGCGAATGGGTTGCCCGTCTTCAGACAGGGTAAAAACATTGAAGGGCTCTTTTCCCTCGCCTCTGCCCGCAACCGAAAACACCTCAAAGGGCCCGGCAAAGTCCAGCACTTCCACTTCATCAAACAGGAGAATAGCCAAATTCAGGGGTTCAGACATGGCCTCACCCTTCATTTGTCCAGCGTGCCGCGCAGCAATTCATTCACCAGTTTTGGATTGGCCTTGCCACCGGTGGCCTTCATTACCTGCCCTACAAAAAAACCGAAGAGCTTGTCCTTGCCGCCTTTATATTGTTCCACCTGACCCGGATTATCGGCAATGATCCTGGCAATGATGGCTTCGAGTTCGCCCTGGTCCGAGACCTGCTTCAATCCCTGTTCGTCCACAATCACGTCTGCGGCCTTGCCCGTTTCAAACATGATTTCAAAAACATCCTTGGCGGTGCGGCCCGAAATTGTCCCGTCAGCCACCAGCGCCAGCAGTCCCGCACCCGCTTCTGGTCCGACCGGACTCTCGGACACGGATTTCCCTGCCTTGTTCAAAAGGCCAAAAAAATCGCCTGTCACCCAGTTAGCTGCGGTCGTCGCCAGTTCGGTGGCTGGCTTCCCGGTCAGGCCCTCAAACGCCGAGAGCAAGGCCTCGTAATAATCGGCATTTTCCTTTTCCGCGACCAGAAGCGAGGCGTTATAGGCGTTTAGACCAAGCGTTTCTTCCAGCCGGGCCTTTCTGACATCTGGCAACTCGGGCAGGCTTTCTCTTGCCTCATTGATAAAGTCATCGTCAAATTCGAGCGGAAGCAAGTCCGGGTCCGGAAAATAGCGATAATCATGCGCCTCTTCCTTGGATCGCATGGCACGCGTCTCTCCCTTGCCGGGATCATAGAGCCGGGTCTGCTGCTCAATGGTGCCACCATCCTCAAGAATATCCACCTGGCGCTGAGCCTCATAGCGGATGGCCTGCATGATAAATCGAATGGAATTGACATTCTTGATTTCACAGCGGGTGCCAAGCTCGGCCCCGGCCCGGCGAACCGAGACATTTACATCCGCCCGCATGGAGCCTTCTTCCATATTGCCATCGCAGGACCCGATATAGCGCAATATGGTGCGCAGCTTCCGCACATAAGCTCCCGCCTCTTCGGGTGTCCTCATGTCCGGCATGGAGACAATTTCCATCAGGGCTACACCAGACCGGTTCAAATCCACATAGGTCAGGTCCGGGTGCTGGTCATGAAGCGATTTGCCCGCATCCTGTTCCAGATGCAGCCGTTCAATGCCAATCTCTTTGGTGCTGCCATCCTTCAGTTCGATGGTTAAACACCCCTCACCCACTACTGGTTGCTTGAACTGGGAAATCTGATAGCCCTGGGGAAGGTCGGCATAAAAATAATTCTTGCGGTCAAAGATGGAAAATTTATTGATTTTAGCTCCAATCGCCAAACCCGTCCGGACCGCCTGGCGAACGCATTCACGATTGATAACCGGCAGCATGCCGGGCATGGCCGCATCCACCAAGCTCACATGATTATTGGGCTCGCCGCCAAATTCGGTGGCCGCACCCGAGAACAGCTTGGCGTTGGATTTGACCTGGGCGTGGACTTCAAGGCCGATCACCATTTCCCATTCGCCGGTGGCACCCTGAATTATGCCGGATCTGTTTGCTTCATTCATGGCTTAAGCCTTCCACCATTCTTTGGGAACCGCATCAAAAGCGGCGGCCTTTTCCAGTGCGTAGGCCACTTTCAGCACGACCCCTTCTTCAAACGCAGGCCCCATGATTTGCAGACCCAGCGGCAGACCCTGATTATCCAGCCCGGCGGGCACCGAGATTGCCGGAATGCCGGCCATATCCGCTGGTACGGTAAAAATATCGTTCAGATACATGGCAATGGGGTCATCCATCTTGTCACCAATGGGAAAAGCAGCATTGGGTGCGGTGGGGGTTAAAATGGCATCCACATCCTTGAAGGCGCTGTTAAAATCTTCAGCAATGCGCTGGCGCACCCGCTGCGCTTTCAGATAATAAGCATCATAATATCCCGCCGAGAGTACATAGGTGCCGATTATGAGACGGCGGCGGGTCTCGGCTCCAAAGCCAGCGGCGCGCGTGGCCTCATACATGGCATCCAGATCTCCGCCTTGCGGCATCTCGCGCAGGCCATATCTGACACCATCATAGCGCGCCAGATTGGATGAGGCTTCGGCCGGGGCCACAATATAATAGGCTGGCAGGGCATATTTAGTGTGCGGCAGGGATATGTCCTTTATGGTGGCGCCGGCATCTCTGAGCCAGTCCGCGCCCGCCGACCATAATTTCTCAATCTCATCGGCCATTCCCTCCAGTCGATATTCCCGGGGAACACCGATAGTCATGCCCTTCAAATCGCCGGTCAGCTCGGCCTCATAATCAGGCACCTTGCGCTCCACCGAAGTGGAATCTTTTTCGTCATAACTTGCCATGGACGAGAGCATGATAGCCGCATCCCGAACCGTCCTGGTGATGGGCCCCGGATGATCCAGTGAGGAGGCAAAAGCAATCACACCCCAGCGGGAACAACGCCCATAAGAGGGCTTCAGACCGACCGTTCCCGTGAGCGATCCTGGCTGGCGAATAGAGCCGCCGGTATCGGTGCCAATGGCCCCCAGAGCCGTTCTGGCCGCGACCGCAGCCGCCGAACCGCCCGATGATCCACCGGGTACCAGATTTTTTCCCTCCTTTTCAACCCGCCAGGGATTGATCACAGGACCGAAAAAACTGGTTTCATTGGAGGAGCCCATGGCAAACTCATCCATATTTGTTTTTCCCAGCAGAATAGCGCCATCGCGGAAAAGATTGGCCGTGACCGTGCTTTCATAGGTGGGAATAAATTCGTCCAGCATGTGACTGCCCGCGGTGGTTTTAATACCTTTGGTGCAAAAGAGATCCTTGATCGCAAGCGGGATGCCCGTCAGGTCAGCAGCCGAGCCATCGGCCAGACGATCATCAGCCAACTTGGCTTGCTGAAGCGCCAGATCATAAGTCTCGGTGATATAGATATTGAGTTCGGTTGCGGCCTCAGCAGCCCGGATATTGGCTTCGGTCAGCTCCAGGGAAGTAAAATCCCGGGTCTTGAGGCCGTCCCGAGCCTGGGCAATGGTCAATTTGGTCAAATCTGACATTTTTTCCGGCCCGCCCTATTCCAGAACCTTGGGAACGGCAAAAAATCCACATTCAGACTCCGGAGCATTTTTCAGAATATCTTCCGATTTTCCGCCATCGGTCACTTCGTCCTGACGCCAGCGAAGTTTGGTCTCAACCGCACTGGTCATGGGCTCAACACCCTCGGTATCCACCTCATTCAACTGCTCAATCCAGGCCAGAATATTATTCAGTTCAGCGGTCATGGCATCGAGGTTTTTATCCTCAACTCCGATCCGCGCCAGATGTGCAATCTTTACGACCGTGTTTTTATCCACTGACATGGCTTATCTCTTTACGCTACCTTATGAAGTGACAGGGTCCGATAGCCCCTTGAAATTCAGTGGCGGACAATACACCCTTGCCTCTGACCAGGCAATGCCCGATGTGCTGTCACTTGATGGCCGTAGAGAGAGGACTTGAACCATTAACCCGAACCAGCACACAGGTGATTTTGAGCCGGAATCATATACCGACAGGGATGGTCGCGAATTTGAAATCCGGGTGGCGGAACGGAAAGATGCCGGGGCTATGATTGAAGTCATGCGGGAGGTGCTGCGCGAGGCCGATTATTTGATTCATTTGCAAGAGGAATATGGTCTGAGAAAAGTTGATATGCGCCGCATTATCAAGCGCAGAACATTACGCTCGGACGAGCTTTATCTGGTGGCGAGCCACCGGGGCGAAATCATTGCCAATCTGGACGCCGAATGTGACAGCCGATATCGCCTCTGCCATTCGATTGAAATCGGACTTTTTGTGAAAAAGGACTATCGCACCAAGGGGTTGGGTAAAACCATGCTGCGCGCTTTTCTCGCCTGGGCCAGTCAAACCGAGCGCCTGAGGCGGGTTGAACTGCATGTGCATGAAAATAATCAGGCTGCCTTGGCGCTTTATCGATCTTTCGGCTTTGAAATTGAGGGTCGGAGATATCATGCACTGCGGGAAGATGACGGAACTTTTGCCGATGATATTATTATGGCAAAAATGCTCCCTGAGAAAGCTGCGGATAAGAACCAGCGAGACTTGCAAACATAATGGCAAAGGCATTTCTATATACAATCGTGGGCATACTGGTGGCAGTGTTTGCCGGTGCCATCATGTTAAATTTTTTCTGGAAAGAGGCGCTGGAACTGGTCTCAATCCCCCGGACTCCTTTTGCCGAGCAAGCGCCCCCTGAAGAGCCGGATTATACCAGTGGTGACGCCTGGTACGAGAGGCCAACAGCTCCCACTTTAAATCAACAGGCGGTTGCGGTTTTTTTTATCACTCCCACCGGCTATTTTCGAGCGAGCCACTGGAACGGACCGATTGACGCACCGGAAACTCAGGAATTCTACACTCATATCGCACGTCCCTTTGCGGTTGAAGTTTTTGGCGTCCTGCCGGTTTTTGCACCCCGCTATCGCCAAGCCACCTTCGGCGCTTTTTTTGCCCTCGAAAATGGGGGAGAGGATGCTTTCGATTTGGCCACCAGCGACATCATCCGTGCGTTTGAGGCATTTTGGCGTGCGCATCCCGAGCAACCCTTCATTCTTGCCGGCCACGAGCAGGGCAGCCTGCATGGCCTCAAGCTGTTGCAACAGACCATCACAGGCACCGAGATTGAACAGTGGTTGGTGGTGGCTTATCTGCCGGGCATACCCATTCCTTTGTCTGATCTCGATAACACTGGCCTTCCGATCTGTGGCGAGCAGAATCATACCCGGTGCATGGTTTCCTGGACCGTATCCCTCGGTGGTCAAAATGAGGACGTGAATTTGCTGTGCGTAAATCCGCTGAACTGGAACATTAACGGCCAGGCCAGCTCGACCGACAGTCTGGGCGCACGGTTACCCTCAGGCGATGGCTATACGCCCGTCGATTATCAGGTGGGGCCTGGGGCAAAGTGTAATGAAAACGGATATTTAAATCTGCCTGAACCCGTCTCCGATCTGGTCCGGGGCCTGAAAGATCCGATGGACCGCGTGGGCATAGGCGACTATGGCTTGTTTTTTCAGAATATCCGCCAGAATGTGCAACAGCGGGTTCGGGCCTATGAAAGCTATGAGGATGGGCAATAGTGATTATCACGCTTGAAAATCTGGCCCGGGAGCTGCCCGCCCAGGGCCGGGTTCTGGGGCTGGACTTGGGCAGTAAAACCATCGGCATTGCGTTGTCTGATCTCTCCCGCATCATCTCAAGCCCACTCAAAACCCTCAAGCGAACCAAATTCGGACGGGATGCCATGGCCTTGAGTGCGCTCATGGACGAGCATGAAATTCAGGCACTGATTCTTGGTTTGCCAATGAATATGGACGGAACTGAAGGGCCAAGATGTCAGGCCACGCGCCAGTTTGCGGAAAATCTTCAGGGAAAAATTGACTGCACTATCGCCTTTTGGGATGAGCGCTGGTCCACCCAGGCGGTTACCCGCACTCTGCTGGAAGCGGATGCTTCCCGGGCACGGCGCAGTGAGTTGGTGGATAAGCTGGCCGCAAGCTATATTTTGCAAGGCGCGCTGGACCGCATGAGGGACCAGATGAGGCAGTAATTGCTTCAAAAAGCTTGCCTCTTTGGGGCTGCTGAGCCTATAAGCTCATTTTTATGAGCCAGGGATCGGCAAAACAGACAGCCAATGCGGGTGAGGCAGAGACACTCCCCGAAAACGCCTCCCATTCTAATAGCAAACAAGCCCTGGCCAATCGCAAACATCTGCTGGATATAGAGAGTATGGATGCAGACCAGATCTGCGCCCTGATCGACAAGGCGGATGCGCTGGTGCCCGATGCACGCCAGAGCAACAAACTGATAGGCGGGCTGGAAGGGCGTAGCCTGATAAATCTGTTTTTCGAAAATTCTACCCGCACCCGGATTTCATTTGAATTGGCCGGTCAGCGCCTGGGCATGAATGTGGTGAATTTCCAGACCGCAGCCTCCTCCATCACCAAGGGCGAGACCCTGATCGATACCGCGCTGACCATTGACGCCATGGCCATAGACGCCATGATCATTCGCCACACCACCGAACGTGCGCCCCATGA
>JACZYI010000071.1 GCA_022571175.1 Pseudomonadota bacterium | reverse complement strand
GGGACAGCAAGTGAGTGAAGCAACAATCATTGATGGCAAAGCCTTTGCAGCCGAGGTCAGAGCGGACGTTGCGGCGGACGTGGCTTTGCTCAAGAAAAAACACCATATAACGCCAGGTCTGGCGGTGGTGATGGTTGGTGCAAATCCAGCCAGCCAGATTTATGTGCGCAACAAAGGCAAAGCCACAATAAATGCAGGCATGCAATCCTTCGAGCATATGCTTGGCGCTGATACCTCTCAGAAGGAATTGCTGGATTTGGTGGATCAACTGAACAATGACCCTGCTGTACATGGCATATTGGTTCAATTGCCATTACCCGCGCAAATTGACGATAGCACCGTCCTGGGGGCCATTTCGCCTCAAAAGGATGTGGACGGTTTTCACGTCTTGAATGTTGGTCTCCTGTCAACCGGTGGCAATGGCATGGTGCCATGCACACCCTTGGGATGTTTGCTCATGCTTCGCCGGGAGCTAGGGGATCTTAAGGGCAAAAATGCCCTCATAATTGGTCGCTCCAATATCGTCGGTAAACCTATGGCCCAGTTACTCCTGGCGGATCATTGCACCGTGACCATCGCTCACTCCAGAACCATCGACTTGGCCGGAAAATGCCGGCAAGCAGATATTCTGGTAGCGGCGGTCGGCGTGGCACATATGGTCAAGGGCGACTGGATCAAGCCCGGAGCAATTGTCATTGATGTGGGCCAGAATGTAATCCCGGCACCCGATAAGGGAGAGGGTAAAACTCGACTGGTTGGCGATGTGGATTATGCCGAAGCGCTGAAGGTGGCGGGTGCCATAACTCCAGTGCCCGGTGGGGTTGGCCCTATGACTATTGCCTGCCTGCTCAAAAATACGGTCACCGCTGCCTGTCGGCAAAACAACATTGATCCGGAAGCTCTTTAAATTGATTACAGCTTTTTTCGTTCGCTGGCCTTTATTTTGATGCTGGCAGATTTAAGCTGTCCGCAGGCGGCCATAATATCCCGACCGCGTGGCATGCGAATGGGGGCGGAGACTCCCGATTTGAATATCAAGGACGAAAATTTCTCAATTCTTTCCCAGTCCGAACATTCATAAGGTGCGCCGGGCCAGGGATTAAACGGAATGAGATTGACCTTGGCGGGCAATTCATATTTGTGAATAAGACCCACCAGCTTTTTGGCGTCCGCGTCCGAATCATTGATATCTTTCAGCATAATATATTCGAACGTGATACGACGTGCATTGTGCGCTCCGGGATAATCACGGCAAGCGGACAGCAATTCATGGATGGGATATTTCCGGTTAATGGGTACTAGTTTATCCCGAACTTCATCGGTCACCGCGTGAAGCGAGACCGCCAGATTTACGCCGATTTCGCGGCCCGCCCGTTCCATCAATGGCACTACACCTGCGGTTGACAGGGTAATGCGGCGGCGGGACATTTGAATACCCTCGGGGTCACGCAGAATAAGAACGGCTTTTTTGACATTTTCAAAATTATAGAGCGGCTCACCCATTCCCATCAGTACGATATTGGTGATTTTCCTGCCATCGGTCGGGGTGGGCCATTCCCCCAAATCATCCCGGGCAATCATGATTTGGGACACAATTTCGTTGGCACTCAGATTCCGCACTAACCGTTGGGTGCCCGTATAACAAAAACGGCAATTTAGAGTGCAGCCCACCTGGCTGGAAATACAGAGTGTGCCTCGATCTTCGTCGGGTATAAACACCGATTCCGCTTCATTGCCATCCCGGAACCGGACCAGATATTTGCGTGTGCCGTCTTCTGAGATTTGATAGGAAGTCACGTCCGGTCGCGAAATGATAAAATTGGCTTCGAGCTGTTTCTGTAGAGATTTTGAAATGTTGGCCATGGCGGAAAATTCGGTAACGCCGCGATGATAAATCCAGTTCCATACCTGGCTGGTGCGCATTCACAAATGCGATTCATCAACACCTATTTCTCTGAGCACTGCGGTCAATTCATCCCGCGACATTCCCAATAAATCTGTGGGGCCGGTGGTCTCAATCGCATTGACCGACAGGCTTTGACTGTCTGTCACAATGGCAGGATAGGCCATTTCTGGCTTGTTTCTAGGCACAGCTCTTATCCATATTTATTATTGGCATGCATTCGTAATAGCGTCATTCGCAGCTGTAAAGCCCATGAGAGAATAGCGATCACTGGTATTCGTTCCCCTTGATGATACGCCTGTGACAACCATTGCACTACCATCTCGCATGGCCTGGACAATCTCCTGGTCCTGACGTGAGGTGAACATCCAGGCGCTGTCAGCCTCGGTAAACATGCTGAAACGTCGATTGCCGATGGTGGCTACAGCTTCTGATTCGGCCCGAAAGGGATAGCCAACAATTATCGTCACTTCATTCATCACGCGCATTTTGGGCTTGTGGGTAATGGTGACATAAATTTCACCCCGGCGAACATTTTTGGGGTTGGTATCTCGCGGCGTTGAAATCATATAGCAAATTATTTCACCATCACTGCGGTTCAAAACAATCGCTTCCCAATCACGGAAAATTCCGATGCGGTCCCGTTGATCCTGGGCCATGGTCATTTGGGAAAAAGCGACAAAACTTCCCACCAGAGCTAGTGTGACCAACCATAAAGGGCCACCGAAAATTATTTTTATCGAGCTAGATTTCATAATAATTACCGTTTCCTTTTACCCGTTGTCCCAGAGCCGGTCCTAAAGATAGGGCCTCCGCTTACATGCTCAGTCAGTGGCTCAATCGGCCCGGAAGGTGATACCGGTCGATCAGCGTATCGTCCATAGCATAAATGACGGTCATACATAACGACTGCACCGGCCGTGGCAACATTCAAACAGAATTTTGTCGGTATTTTGATCACATGATGACATTTCTGAATAATATCTTTGGAAAGTGAAAGACGTTCCGAGCCCAGAATATAGGCTGCATTTCTGGGATGTCGAAAGGAAGGCATCTCAACCGCTTCATCAATAAGTTCCACTCCCACCAATTGACAGCCCCGTGGCAGGATCATGTCCCCAAGCTCCGGGTATTCGTAATAAGGGATCTGAGTTTCCGACTTGCTGGTATTGGCACCTGTTTGTGCTTTTTCTACAGTGGCCCTGTTTTTGAGGTTGGGAGATATGGAAAAGACAAAAGCTGCACCAAAACCATGTGCAGTTCTGATCAGATTGCCGATATTTCCAGGCTTTGAGACGCCCTCGATACCTATGGCGAAATAACCACGCATGGCGCTTTTGTCTCCTCTGGTCCTGGCCTCCCCTAGCCTCCTCTGGCCTTCGAGAGGACAAGATAACCTAAATTCGGCCACAGCATCAATGGAGATAGTTCCAAAGATTACAAACAAGTCGCCCTCTAGTCATCCTGGCGTTGACTTCGATTTTTTTCTCCCCCATAGTCGAGCCATTCTTGGTGCTTCGGTTGGTTTTCCAACTGAGGGTAAACGGGAAGACGGTGCGCAGATTTAATGCTGCAATGCCGTCACTGCCCCCGCAACGGTGGGCGGTCCAGGGCGGGACAATTACCCACTGTGTTTAATAAAACATGGGAAGGGGTCCAGCCCACGGCGAGATGCTTCGCCAGACCGCGAGTCCGGATACCGGCCAGGATATGAATTGGACGACGGGACACGGGGTTGTGGACTGGGAGTTTCAGCATTATCTGAAACCGCCGCTCTATCTTATCCACTCCATTCGTTGACTGCTCGTCTTTGGTTCGGGTGCGAACGAAGGAGTCATTTCCATGTTAAAATACAGTGGCCGCGCTGCGGCTGTTTTGCTTGCTTTTGCTGGCGGGCCTTACCAGAGCTTTGCCCTAGAGGAGATTGTAACTGAAACCATGATTGTCTCAGCAGCCAGAATTCCGGTGGCTGAAAATATGGCTTCCAGCGCCATTACTATTTTAACCCGGGCAGATATTGAAAACAGCCCGGCCACTTTTCTTGGCGACTTGTTGAGATCGGTGCCCGGACTTAGCATTGCATCATCCGGCACAACAGGTTCGCAACAGCAAATAAGAATGCGGGGTGCAGAGGCCAACCAACTTTTGGTTTTGATAGACGGAGTCAGGATAAATGATCCGGCTTTCGGCGACGAAGTACAGTTCGAAACTCTATCTTTGAATGACATTGAACGGATTGAAATTGTTCGAGGACCCCAAAGTGCTATTTGGGGGTCAGATGCTATTGCTGGCGTGATCAATATTATTACGCGCGGCGGTTCTGACGGGACCAAACCCCTCTCGGTTTTTGCTCGGGGAGGTTCTTTCGGTCGCATCAATCTGGGGGGAAGCGCCGGTTATGGCGGGACTGCAGGGTTTTTTCGATTCTCCACCTCCTGGCTTGAGGAGTCTGGTAGCAATGTAGCCCGGTCAGGCACTGAATCCGATGGTTATGAAAATCTGACTCTGAGCAGTCGCTTTGGCCTGTATCCTGGCTCCAGTCTTCGTTTGGAGGGATCATTTCGATATCTCAATACTGATAACCAGTTTGATGCAGTTGATTTTGCTGGAACGGGGCTGCCAGTGGATGCTGATCGCAATACAAAAACCGAAAAACTCTATGGATCACTCAGGGCGAATCTCGAACTTTTGAATGGTCGGGTGAAGCAGGATTTATTGCTGAGCTATGCCGATACCAATATCAAGAATTTTGCAGACGGCACAGACAATGGTTCAACTTTTTCCGAAAGCTTTGCACTCCGCTATAATTTAACCCTGATACCGGTTGCTGGTCATAATTTCACCATTGGCATAGATCACGAGACGATCGATTTTCGCCAAAAGGGTGAGGCCAGCTTTTTTGGCGATCCCAATCAAAATCAGGAAATCTCCTCAAGCGGATATGTCATCGATTATGTTGGAGCACTCACGCGAACCTTCAGTCTGCTTGCGAGCGTACGGTATGATACCAACAGCGATTTTTCCAATGTCACCACTTGGCGCATGGGGGTAAATGTTGCTCTGAATGACGGGCGAACCAGATTTTTTGGCAATGCGGGCAGGGCACAGAAGAAGCCAACATTTACCGAGCGTTTCGGCTTTTTCCCCGGCACATTCATTGGCAATCCAAGCCTTAGACCAGAGACTTCTTTCGGGTATGATGTTGGGCTGGAACATCGATTTGATCAGCATGGTATGACCCTTGAGGTGATTTATTTCAGCGCCCGACTGGATAATGAAATCAGTGGATTTGTCTTTGACCCAACGACATTTCTGTTCACGGCTGCCAATTTAACCGAGACCAGCCATCGAGAGGGTGTGGAAATAATGGGTTCGATTGTTTTGGCTGAACATTTGATACTGGCAGGCAATTATACCTATCTTCGGTCCCAGCAACCGGACGGTCAGGGCGGATTTGAGGTGGAACTGCGCAGGCCCAGGCATCAAGGCTCCATAAGCCTCGACTGGTCGCCGGATAACCTAATTCAGATTAATCTGAGTTTGGATTATGTGGGGCAGGCGCTCGACCGGTTTTTCCCGCCTTTTCCCGAACCGGCTGAAATCGTCACATTAGAGAGCTATCTTCTGGGAAATGTCTCTCTGCGATACAAATTGGACGAGAGAATCCAGATAAGGGCTGAAATTCAAAATCTGTTTGACAGTCAATACGAAGACGTCTTCGGGTTTAATACGCCCGGCCTCGGCGCTTATGTAGGCATTTGGGCGGATTTTTAAGGGAAAATAACATGAAAAGATATTCACTCGAATTATTTCTGATTGCACTGGCAACTATTGCACGATTGATTCCGCATCCCTGGAATTTTACACCGCTCGGCAGTTTTGCAATTTATGCTGGAGCCAAACGCCCGGTTTTATCGGCTATCCTTGTACCACTCTCGGTTCTGTTCATTAGTGATCTCTATGTTGGTTTTTACAATCCCATCGTGATGGTCTTTGTTTATCTGGGTTTTCTCGCCATGCCGACCATCGCTAGGCTGTTCTTAAAAAGTAACTGGAAGCAGGGTCGCTGGCTCGCTGTGGTGGGATTGGGTGCGGTGGTATTTTATTTGCTTTCAAATTTTGGTGTCTGGGCTGCTGGATATTATCCACCAACCCTGGCGGGACTAATCGCAGCTTATTTTGCGGGGCTCCCGTTCCTTGGAATTTCATTCATAGGGGATGCATTTTACACATTCGTTATTTTCAATGTGAGTGAGATCGTTGAAAAAAGATCGGCGTGGGGCGGAGTCTCAGCTTGAGAATAATTTCGCTTCTGCCCAGTGCCACGGAGATTATTGCAGGTCTGGGACTGACAGATCAACTGGTCGGTGTGTCGCATTCTTGCGACTCTCCGAATTCAGTGATCAAGCTCCCGAAGGTGACAAGCTGTCGAATCCCTGAAAATATATCTAGCCAGGCTATTGATGATTTTGTGCGTTCTTTTGCCAGTTCGCCGCAAGCGCTTTACGATTTGGATATAGCTTTAATGGAGGTGCTACAACCTGATCTGGTGGTGTCCCAGGCTATTTGTGATGTGTGTGCTGTGGATGGAAAGGTTGCTGATCTGGCAGTTCGAGAACTTTCCAGCCGCCCAGAATTGATAAACCTGGAACCCTTTAGCCTTGATGATATTTTAGAAACAATAACTCAGCTTGGCAGTGTGACTGGTCGGGAGGAGCAAGCAGCTTCGTTGGTTACCAATTTCAAGTTGCGGATTGAAAGGGTGAAGGAAAACAGTAAATCCAGACGGGGACCGCCTCCACGGGTGATTTTTCTTGATTGGCTGATTCCTCCTTTTGTGGGCGGTCATTGGGTGCCCGAGATGCTCTCTCTGGCTGGATTTGGTCCTACATTGATCACGCCTGGAATGCCATCCCGACGAGCAAGTTGGGAAGAAATAATGACCTGTGATCCTGATATAATCATTGTGGCCTGTTGCGGTTTGATAGAATCTGAAGCGAGGCGGGATATAGAGTTACTTCATTCAAAAGACAGGTGGTTCAAATTGAGAGCGGTCAGAGAGGGAAATGTTCATGTGCTGGATGGCAAACAGTTATTTTCTCGCGCCAGCCCTCGTATTATTGATAGTCTGGAACAATTGGCGCAAATCCTGAATTAATGCAGTGCCGCAATCATGGCAGGCTTGACCGGGGGGGATGAAACCGCTAGACCGCAAATCAGGTGGGGATAAGGGTGAGCCCCGCACTGGAGATTTTCGTGAACAAGCTTTACCCAAATGCCAATAAGGCCCTTGATGACTTGCTGAGTGATGGCATGACCATTATGGCGGGTGGATTTGGTCTCTGCGGCATACCCGAAAATCTGATCCTTGCACTGCGCGATAGCGGCGTTAAGAACCTCACATTTATCTCCAATAATGCCGGTGTTGATGATTTCGGATTGGGGCTATTGCTGCAAACCCATCAAATAAAGAAAATGATTTCCTCCTATGTGGGCGAAAATAAAACCTTTGAGCAGCAATTTCTGAACAAGGAGCTGGAGCTTGAATTTAACCCGCAGGGTACGCTAGCAGAACGCATCCGGGCTGGAGGCGCTGGAATTCCTGGCTTTTACACTAAAGCCGGTGTGGGTACAATTATTGCTGAGGGCAAGGAACATAAAGACTTTGATGGCGAGACCTATATTCTTGAGACCGGTCTCAAGGCTGATTTAGCGGTGGTCAAGGCGTGGAAGGGTGACGAACAGGGCAATCTGATCTATCGGAAAACCGCGCGAAATTTTAATCCCATGATGGCCACAGCTGGCAAGGTGACGGTGGTTGAGGTCGAGGAAATAGTGCCCGTGGGCGCGCTTGATCGCGATGCTATTCACACTCCGGGCATCTATATCAGCCGGCTGATCCTGGGGGAATTTGAAAAACGCATTGAGCAGCGTACCATTCGCGAACGGGAGAAGACCTGATGGCCTGGACCCGCGATCAAATGGCAGAACGCGCTGCTCAGGAATTCCGGGACGGATTCTATGTGAATCTGGGGATTGGCATTCCGACCCTGGTGGCCAACTATATTCCCCACAATATTGATGTTACCTTGCAGAGTGAGAACGGAATGCTGGGCATGGGTCCGTTTCCCTATGACGACGAGGTGGACGCTGACCTGATCAATGCCGGCAAACAAACCATCACCGAATTGAGCCGCACCAGTTATTTTTCGAGTGCTGACAGTTTCGCCATGATCAGGGGTGGCCACATCGATCTGTCCATCTTGGGCGCAATGGAGGTGTCCGAAGAGGGGGATCTGGCCAACTGGATGATCCCGGGCAAAATGGTCAAGGGCATGGGTGGGGCCATGGA
>JACZYI010000070.1 GCA_022571175.1 Pseudomonadota bacterium | reverse complement strand
CATCGCTGCCAATGCGCTCGGTTTTGTTACTTGCTGGCTGACCGGATGGGCTGCACGAAGTGAGTCTGTGAACAGCTTGCTTGGACTGGGCGAAAAAGACAGGATCGCCGGTTATATTTTTATTGGCACCTATCCTGAACCCCTTCGGGAACGACCCCGACCTGATTTTGATGAAATCGTGCGTTTTTGGCGTGCAGATTAGTCCTGATGCTGCTGGTCAAATGCGGCCATGACAGCCAGAAATGGCAGAAGGATGGACCCGTGTCGGGATTTATGTTCTTGGGCGGGAAGAAAAATTTGCAGCTCAGCCCATTCCCCTTCCATGGGAGGCCCGCCACTCACAAGCATGGCCGTCATGGCCTGAGCGATTGGTTTGAAATCAGCCCGCGTCAATCCCATAATCTTTCGGCCAACGATAGAGCAAGAGGCCTGACCCAGGGCGCAGGCTCTGACCTCCTGGCCATAGTCTGAAATCACCTGGCCGTTAAAATTCACATCTATGGTCAATTTACTACCGCAAATTCTGCTGGTTTTGGTGATCGAAATATCTGGATCTGCAAGCCGCTCACAATAGGGAATTTCAGCCGCCAGACGCAAAATTTCCATATTATAAAGCTCACTCATTTCCCACCTACTGGTTAGCTGCCACTTGAGTCCTGATTCTCAGTGACTATATAGGATTTTGGTCAGTGATGTGTAGTCTCGATCCTGATTGATAGTTCTGGTCTTGACGCACTTGCAGGATTGCCTAGACTGCCCTGCTTTGACTTGCCCTGCGTCGAACCCGATTCTCGAGGATTCGGCCTAAAAGGAAATCGAATGATGGATGCTGTCGTCAAAAAACTGCAATCATCCAAGGACTCTGGGGCCTTGAGTGAAAAAGGCGTTACCACCAAGCCATCACGGGAAGAGGCGGAGGAAGCCGTTCGGACCTTGATACGCTGGGCGGGGGACGATCCCGCACGCGAAGGTTTGCTGGAAACACCCAAAAGGGTCGTCAAGGCCTATCAGGAATATTTCTCAGGCTATGATCAGGATCCGGCAGATGTACTCAAAAAAACCTTCCAGGAAGTCGAAGGCTATGACGATATCGTGGTGGTCAGGGACATCAATATTGAAAGCCACTGCGAGCATCACATGGCAGCCATTATCGGTAGAGCTCATGTGGCCTATTTGCCTGATGGCAAGGTAGTTGGCATTTCAAAGCTGGCACGTCTGGTTGAAATTTTCTCAAAACGCCTGCAAACACAGGAAACCATGACTGTGCAAATTGCGGATGCCATTGAAAAACATTTGAAACCCCGAGGGGTGGCGGTTTTGATTGATGCGTTACATGGTTGTATGACCACCCGCGGTGTCAAAAAAATTCACTCCTCCACCGTGACCACACAATTCAGGGGCGTTTTTGCTGAAGACCCGAGAATGGAAACCCGGTTTTTTGCCATGATTGGTCAAAGCGAAGATTAATCAAATTGGCTGAGCTTCAAATCATCCAGCTACCAGTTCTGATGGATAATTATATTTATCTGGCACATGAACCGGAATCCTTGAAAACAGCGGTTATCGACCCGGCGATAAGTGAGCCGGTTCTGGAGGCCTTGAAGAAACGGGGCTGGCAGTTAACGCATATTTTGAATACCCATCATCACATGGATCATGTGGGTGGAAACTTGCAGCTCAAAGCGGAAACCGGCTGCATCATAGTGGGTCCGGCTGCAGATGAGGCACGTATCCCTGGAATTGATATCTCGTTGTCAGAGGGCGAAAGTTATGATCTGGGAAATGCCCGCGCCACAATATTTGATATACCTGGCCACACCCGGGGCCATATGGCATACTGGTTTGAGGAGTCGGATGCTCTTTTTTGCGGTGACACGCTTTTTTCAATGGGCTGCGGCCGGCTGTTTGAAGGCACACCTGAACAGATGTGGAATTCCCTAAAAAAACTGAGAGCCCTGCCCGATCAAACGCGGATTTATTGTGCCCATGAATATACCGAAGCCAATGGTAGATTTGCCAAAACCATCGAGCCTTTGAATGACGCCCTGGCCACAAGAATGGCCGAAGTTTTAGCGCTACGGCAGCTTGGCAAATCAACCGTGCCTTCCGTTATGGGTGTTGAAAAAGAAACAAATCCTTTTTTGCGGGCAGACCAGCCTGAGCTTAAAGCGGCTGTTGGCAATCCGGACGGGGATGCTGTTGAAATCTTCGCCAAAATTCGTCAGCAAAAAGACGCCTTTTAATCTTGCCTTCCCTCAGTCTTCGACATGATCAAATGCCTTCGAGAAAAACAGACTGTTCAGAAACAGCTTGTTGGTGCCATACCAAATGCCGCGAAAATTCATATTGTCAGCATAAAGAATGATGCTGCCTGACCCTTTTCGCTCGGCAATAATACCCGCCGTTCCGGCCAGCTTGTCCCGGTTTTCCCTCGAGGCATACCCCGACAGTAGCGGGTCATTTTCGTCATACTGAAAAACAGTAGCATAGGGGTTCTCGGGTCGTTCAAAAAGAATGTTGGTATCCCGGTGAACAGCCAGTTCCCGATCCGGATAGCCAAAGCCGATGGGGTGGGTGATATCCAGATCGCCCCGGAAAATCGTACCCGAAATCAAACCAATGGCTTCATCGGAATCTTTGCCGCCATAGACCTTACGGTCGATTTCTTCCTTATCGGCCTCCTCATCGGTGCTGTTGACCGGGTTTAGAATGGTTTGGTTAATCCACAGTGCACCCTGGCGCATACCGATCAGGCTACCCCCTTCCTCAACCCACTGTTTCAATCGCTCTGTGTCCTGCTCGTCCAGTCCAACACCCGATCCACCCGGAAAAATAATATGGCTGTAGCGGGCCCAGTCGATCGATCCCAAATCAGTCTGGTCCATCATTGTCAGCGACATGTTCATGCGAAAGTCGAGAAGATGCCATATTTCTCCCGCGTTATACGCACTGACGCCATCCCCGACCACCATAAGAGTCTTGGGCATCTCCAAAGCCCGGAAAGATGGCCCGCCCAGATCACCTTGTCCTGTGGCTCGGCCAGAGGTCACCGCATGAACGGTGACAGCATCTTCTGATGCTGCTTGTTGCATGAGCTCAAATATTTGAGTGGCAGAGACTGTTTGGTTCTCCAATGGCACCATAATGCTGCCCCGCAGCATGGTAACAATACCGCTTGTGGTGGTGATTTCAACTTCGCGAGTGGCAACTTTGGCCAGAACACCTTCGCTCAAAAGTCGATTGAGCGCGCGGGGGGCATAATATTGATCCCAACTGAACATATAGGCGTAGCGTGTGCGCGTGGGAGGGCTAGCCACCGGCATAACCATCGCTGCTTCACCGCCCAGGAGATTTCGTTTGAACAGACGAGCGCCCAATGCGGCATAATCCAGATTGAAGGCAAAGGGCATGGTCCAGGATGAGATGTCATAAAATGTCGTATCTTCAAACTCGGTAATGGTCTCGAACAGGGCTTTAATCATGCGAATCTGAGGTTGATCCATCGGGACGATATATGCATCACCCGGCTCAAACCTTTGCCCACTTGCGGCAATGCCCCGACGCAATTCAAATGCTTCAATCCGGTGTCGGGCGAGCAAATCCAGAAAATGATGCATGCGGGCCTGATCGCCATTAGCGGAAAAAACATAGGCTTTCACATTTTCGGATTCAGCTATCTCGATTGTGTCCGCATAAAATCGCTTTTGAAAATCGAGCAGCTTGATACGCAAGGCAAGTGCACCTTCCACGCTGGTGATGCTGGTTCTGAAATGTGTGCGAATATTATCACGGTAGCTTTTGAGCCCATTGACGGTTTCCACCACACCACCACCGGCATTACCAGCCTCATAGAGGATGCCAACCGCACCATTCATCAAGGGATAGGTAGATCCCTTGCCAATATAAAAATTATCGAAACTCTCCTTGCCATAATAAAGCCGCGCTTCGGAATCCATAAACTCCGCAGGATGTTCGGAAAATTCAGCCATCAGATCCATGACCTCATCCGGAACGAGTGGATAGGTTCTGGAGGCCACGCCCGGATGAAAATAATAGGTCGAGTCCGATCCCATCTCATGATAGTCGATTGACAAATTAGGCCTCCATTCATGCCATTTGGCCACCCAGGCACGGGATTCAGGTTGTGTCAGGAGCAGCCATTGCCGGTTAAGATCAAACCAGTAATGGTTGGTCCGGGCGCCGGGCCAGGCAGCATTATGAAGCCTGGTGGACCTGTCAGTGTTGACCGCAAGCGCCAGATTCTGGTCAAACCAGGCCGCGCGTCGGCTGTGACCATCCGGGTTGAATATGGCGGTCATCAAAATGACTGAGTTTTCAAGCAGCTCCTCTATTTCCGGACCCTGGGCCGCAGCCAAATGATAAAGGGTTGGCAGGGCCGCATCCATGCCACTCGCCTCAGCGCCATGCACACCATAGTTCAGCCAGGTCACCACTGGCATATCATCCCGTATTCGCTGGTTGGAATCCGGGTCTGTCAGGGCAATATGCCGTTTCTGAATATCGTCGAGTCGCGTGTGATTTTCAGGAGAAGTAATGACGAGGAACAGAATGGGACGGCGTTCATGGCTATAGCCAATAATTTCAATGGAAATCCGGTCAGACATGGCAGCAATGGTCTCAAAGTAGCTGACCAGCATATGATGCCGGACCGGTGCTTCGCCCAGTCGATGGCCTAAAAAACTATCCGGATCAGGAAAGCGTGCGTCATAACGGACATTTTCAATGCGAAATTCATCATAGGCGTCCGCAGTATTGGCTGGAACTGCCCAGACCATCGCAATCAGCATGGCAAAAATAATTCTATATGTGAATTTCATATCTGTAATCCTTTCCTGATGGTCACAAATTTATTGATCTTTCGGGTTTTCTCGAGCCAGATCAATAACATCGCTGGCGATTTTCAAATGCATTGGCCGGTCCACATCCATGGCCGCACTGCCATCTTCAAGAATAACCGGTCTGATCCGGGTTTTGAGAACCTTGCTTGCCCTGACAAAGGCCCGATCCAGAGAATAGCGCCCCAAGAGGACAGCCAAAGCGTTCAAGGGTCCGAATGCCCATAATATCTTGATCATTTTTTTTCGTTTGTTTTCAACCTTGGTCCAAAACTCGATGGTTCTGGTCGCTCCCGCTCCAAACATGACATAGAGATTGCAGCCCGTGTAATTCTCATCGCTGAAGTGATAATAGGTTCGACCAGCTCCGGGAAACCGTTTTTCGACCGATGTTTCTGACGCCAATCCCACCACGAACTCCGCCTGTTCCCCCAGTGCTGCCTCTAGAAACTCGTCAGTGATACGGGCAGTGATCAAGGGATTATCCGCTGTCATAATCAGGAGGGGAAATTGAATATCCTTGCTCTTGACATAGGCCAGAACACTTCGAACAGGAGAGGATTCTCCTTCCATAAACTGGATTTCAAGCCCCTCGGGGAGATAATCTGCCAGACCCTCTTCTATATCGCTGGATTGATTTGAAAGGATAATTACCCTCGATATTTTCTCCGACGAAGCGAGGGCCTGCAAACAATATGCCGCCATGGGACGCCCGGAAATGAGACTTAAAACTTTTCGCTGGACGCCCGCTTCATCGGCCACAAGATTTTCACCTTGCCGGTCACCGGCCAGCACCAGGGCTGTGAATGATATCTTGTCCGTCATTTTCTGAATAGCCCCCGATCAAACACCGGCAAGATGGTTTCTGCTCGCCATTACCGGCATGGCTCCTTACCCCAGGACAAACTGTAACTGAACAGCTTTTCATTTGCCACACCGCAGATGGCATCATTGAAACAGGAATTTTAGCATAATGAGTGAGACTCTTTCACTTCCGGACCTTATTGCAGACCTGAGAACTGCCGATCTGGTCAGGAAATTGATGGTGAAAGTGGGGGACTAGTCAGAGCTTTTTGCCCGGTCTTTGTCTTTGCTCGAATACTCTAAAATCAAGCCGGGATAACGGTTCCGTAACTCTCTCGCGCGCTGGTCACATTCTTTTGCCGCCGATTCATTTGCAAGCTGCCGGTAAAGCTCTGCCCGTTCCAACAGGCATTGATAGCTGATTTGATCGTCCGAATCCGCCATGGGAAGGGTGTCCAGAATTGTCATGGCGGTGCTGTAATCCCCGTCCCGGCGAGTGAACCTGACAGTCAACAACAGAAAGTGACGGCTGTCCGGAAACCGCTTCAACCCTTCCTCGGTTATTTTTTTTGCGTCTTCAATCTGGTCATGTTGCTCATGGAGTGCGGCCAAATTGCTATAGGGCTGTTCAAAACCCGGGCTCGCCAGCATGGCTTTCTGGAAGCAGGCCGCGGCTGCTTCCTCGTTTCCTCTCCTTTGTTCGGCCAAACCCAAGGCATTTAACAAGATGGCATTTTCGGGTTGTCTTGATACAAGTTTTTCCAGGAGCATGATCGCCTCATCCAGTTCGCCCACCAGCTGTAATGCTTTGGCTTTCGAGGTGAGAGCTCCAAAATGATCCGGATTTACGGCCAGTGCTTGCTCAATAATCTGGAGCGCATCCTTGCCCCGGCCTATAGGAATGAGAATATTCGCCAGCTCAGCCTTCAGGCCCAGCTCTCCCGGTAAGCGGGCTGTTGCCCTTTGCAATAACTGCTCACCCTTCTCAAATTGTCCCAGTTCACCATAGGTTTGGGCTAGGCCCACAAGAGCAGGCAAATAATTTTCCTCTATTTCGAGCGCCTGTTTGTAGCCTTCCACTGCCCCAGCGCGATTGCCCGTGTAGCGTTTGACCAGAGCCAGATTGGTCAGGGTGTCAAGATTGCCCGGGGCCAAGTCCAGAGCTCTCCTGAAAGCCACCCGAGCCTCCTCAACGTGCCCCTCCACCAGCCGTAACGAACCCAAATTATTATAGACGGCTGTGATTACGGCAACCGCCTGGTTGCCGGGCGTGGCATCTGAAGCTAGCAAAGCGTCTTCATCCGCGAGGATTGCATCATACAGTGCTGTCGCCGCCTCCAGTCTGCCCTCATTTTGATGGCCGACCGCTTCCTGCAATTTCATTGAAACCTCGCTCAAGGTCAAAGCCATTCAGGTCACCTCATGGCGTTCATCATATTTTGGCTGCAAGTGAATTTCGTTTTCCAAAATATTATATAATGACTTTACCGCCAGCCAAATATCCTCATAACGCACATAAAGGGGAGCCATGCCAAAACGCATGGTTTCTGGTGCCCGGAAATCCCCGATCACGTCATCATCAATCAGGGCTTGCATAAGCCTGTCGCCTTGCGGGTGGGAAAATGTAACCTGGTTTCCGCGATCTTCCGCCCGCCTTGGGCAGGAAATTCTAATGCCAAAACCCGTTAGTTTTTGTTCAACCAGGTCAATGAAAAGATCGGTCAGAGCCATGGATTTTTCCCTGGCCATGTACATGTCCACACCGTCAAAGGTTTTGACACCTTCTTCAAGCGCTGCGAGCGCCAGAATGGCCGGTGTTCCTGTCAGAGTCCTTCTAATGCCGTCAGCAGGCTTATGCTGGCGTGAAAAATCAAACGGGCGTGAATGGCCCATCCAGCCGGCAAGAGCGGGCTTCAGCGCATCCTGATGCCTGTGGGCCGCAAAAATATAGGCAGGCGCACCAGGACCGCCATTCAGATATTTATAGCCACAGCCAACCGCAAAATCCACGTCACATCCATTGAGATCAACCGGAAGCGCACCAGCACTATGCGACAAATCCCACATGGTAAGAGCCCCCTCGGTATGAGCCTTCTCGGTTATGGCGGCCATATCAAGGATGGCGCTGGTGCGATAATTGACCTGGGTGAGGACAACCACCGCAGTCTGGTCATCAATGGCATCCAGTAAATCATCGCGGGGAACTTTCAGAATTATACAGTCATCCCCTGCCAGCCGGGCAACACTTTCCAGAATATAAAGATCGGTCGGGAAATTATCATCTTCGGTCAAGATAATCTTCCGCCCCGCTCGCATCTCAAGCGCCGAGGTGACCATCTTGAAAATATTGATGGTGGTGCTGTCGGCAATGATAACTTCATCATCCCCTGCCCCTATAAGCTTGGCAATCCGGTCTCCAATACGTTGATTCAGGTTGAGCCAACCATGGTCACTCCAGCCATTGATAAGGTCCCGGCCCCATTCCTCCAGCATTATCTGTTGCAGACGCGGACCCGCGGACCGTGGCAAGGCACCGAGAGAATTCCCATCCAGATAGACCACGCCATCAGGAAGCTCAAATCGATCCCGAAAGGTGGCCAGCGGATCGTTCTGGTCCCGTTTCAGGATTTCTTCAGGTGGTTGATTATTCATGAAAAAATTCAATATTGTTAGAGCCGTGCATTTCTTACAGCAATGTCCGGAACGACCAGAGCTCGGGGAAAAATTTGATCTCAAGCGCCAGTG
>JACZYI010000069.1 GCA_022571175.1 Pseudomonadota bacterium | reverse complement strand
CATCCATTCACTGGTTTCATTGGCTTTGGGTGGAAGGGTCACTTTGCCACGCTTTTTCTGAACACCCAGCCGGGAGAGAAGCTCGCTAGCACCATCCTCGGTTATAATGTCTTCCAGATCCACATCATGGAAATGGATATTGGCCACATCTCTCATCAGGATTTTATAATATTCAACCCGTGCCAGCATCTCAGTCGCATACCATACGCATAACCCGAACATTCCATGGGGGAGAAAATTCTTGCTGCCTATTATATTTCGGACATAGCTGGATTCAAGACCCAAAAACCAGGTGAAGGAATTATTTGCAAACACCAATCGGTTGGCGAAGCTCCAGGCCACTTTTTTCATGTCGCGCCTCAGGCAAATAATCTGAATATCCACATCCTCCCCCAGCATATGGAGATTTTCTATCAGGCCCACCTTGGCCAGAGGATGTGAAATTTCCACATGGGTTTCCGCCTCGCCCTGACGGATGGAAGCAAATTTTCGTCGCCAGTAGGATTTGATCGCCATGGTATTTCCAAAGCTGTTAAATTCCGGAAATAACGCAATATCCGGCACCTTTACTCCAAACTGACCAAAGGCGATGGCTTCATGATGGACCATGGCATTGGCAAGATTTGCAGCCAGCAAGTTTGTCAGATATTTGGTGCCCGTGCGCCCGGCAGTAATGGGGAAAATAAAATTTTTTCGATTTTTCACAGGCGTGTTCCTGATTTTCCCATAAATAGATATTCGTCCCGGAGAAGTCTCTTTTTGTCGGCTAGCGTCAAAACCCACATTCCTCAATTTTTTCAAATGGTGATATTTGGGGAAATCCCGGCCACCCAGAGCGCCATAAATGCTGTCATGGATCAAAATGCTCTGGCGCATGAAGGGCCATAGTCGTTCTTTCATGAATCGTTGGTCTGCCGTTCGTTTTTGATTGGCACCTTCAAGATAGGGTGCGTAAAGAGGCTGCATGTCGGGCAGGGCACCTCTGACCCCGCCCCAGAGCCCGGCCAGAACCACGTCCAGCATGCCGAAATTATCGCGCATGGCGTGGAAATGTTTGTGGCTTCGGGTCCATTCCAGCACCGCTTCCCGTTCGCGTAGATCAAAAATACTGTCGGCATCGCGAATAAGATAACGATCAACCTCCGGGTCATTGGCCACATGAAAGCGCCAGAAAAGTCCCTCAAAGAGCTTTGTTTGCAGTGGCTTGATTATCACCTCCGCTCCAGCAGTGAGCAGGCGGGTAGTGATGATGCTTGATAAACTCTGATCTATATAAAAACGGCAACGCCACTCCGGGTATATATGCTGGGCCAGCTCGGCATTACGGACCGCGCCTTCGGTATAGCGCTCATTCGCGCCCCAGAGACTGAAAGCGATCACATTGCGCTCGGGCTTGTGCGGATTGAATTCGGGAACCTGAATCTCGGCAATAGCAGGCACCTTCATGGCTTTCGCAGATTCCTTGTCCTTGAGCTCGAGTGAACGGCGACCATGCTCCCGCATCTTTTTTTCATTTCCGAGATAGCCGTAAATATGGGCAAAATGATCCAGCAGCTCATTGGTGTCGGGTTCCAGTTCCAGGCCCTTATTGGCCCAGGTGAGGGCCTCTTCATATTTATGGCCCTTGGTCAGAAAGGCCGTAATGTCCTTTATGATATCAAGGCATTCGGGCCATATCCGATGGGCGGGTTTCAGCGCCTCCGCACCTTCCAGAAATTTTTGCGCCCCAAACAGACAATTCGCCAGCCAGTGATAGTCCTTTAGGTCTGGGTCCGTTTTGGTTTCATCTATCACGCGCTGTTGAATCCCGGCTGCTTTCTGGAAAGCACCCTTTTGATATTCGGCTTTAACCTGTTCTCGTAATGCATTGAGATTATTTGATTTTTCGTTTGTCATGTTTATGATGTTTGGCCTTTACCCAATGCGCCGACCCTGTTTGATATATTCCATAGCCAGAGCCTCTGGATCAAAGTTTGCGCCTTTCACCAGCCTTTGTAATAAAGCTCTCTCTTCATCACCGAAAAAGATTTCTGTGCTGACATTAGCCTTGGGAGGAATTGTGACTTCACTCGGCAGAATCTCCTGACCTAATTTGCTGAAAAGCTCGGAAGCGCCTCCGGGCGTGGTGATTTCATCCAACTCAGCGTCATGCAGTTTGACGGTGGCATGTTTGGCGAACAGGATTTTATAATATTCGGTCCGGGCCTGCATTTCGATTGCGTACCATAAGGATGCACCCAGCATGCCGTGGGGTAGCAATAATTTGGAACTGCAAATATTTCGCGGATAGCTGGGATCAAGCGCGAATAACCAGGTAAAAGACCGGTTGGCAAAATCGAAACGGTTGGCGATGCTCCAGGCAACCTTTTCCGCGTCACGGTGGAGGCAGATGATGTGGATTTCCGGCCTCTCGCCCAGCAGATGGATATTTTCGAGTAATCCACATTTAGCCAGCGGGTGCGAAATTTCGGCATAGGTGAGTGTGCTGCCCTGACGTATGGAGGCAAACTTCTTGCGCCAGAAGTCCCGGACCACAGCAACATTCCCACGGCAATTAAAGGAAGTGAATATCTCTGCAGTACCACTGAAAGTGCCAAAAAAATTCGGGCCGACCTGCTCGTGATGGATTTCAGCATTCTTGAGGTTTGCTTTCAGTAGTTGTGACAGAAAAACGGTACCGGACCGTCCCGGTGTCAATGTAAAAATAATATGCTGGCGGTCTGGTACCCTAGTCATGCTGGCGCCGTGTGCCTCAAAAAAGAGAGTCCCGGGCGAGGGCACATGCGAGCCATCAACATTTTGCCCCACCGTTTGCTTGCCCTTCAGGGTCGCACCTTCGGGGAAGGGGAGCGCCTTGTGCCAGCCATAAATGCTGTCATGCTGCATCACACTGCCCCGGACGATTGGCCAGAGATGATGAAACAGGAATTGCTGATCGATGGTCTGGGTCTTGGTGGCGGACTTGAGATATTTTGCCAAAAGCTTATCGAGCAGCGGTGCTGCGCCTTTAACGCCGCCCCACATGCCAGCGAGGATGGGGTCGGTATGAGTATGGGCGTCTCGCATCATGTGAAAATGTTTATCGGACGAGACCCATTCCATGACCGCGGCCCGCTCGCGCACATTCAATACACTATCTGCATCCCTGATCAGATAACGATCAACAGACCCGTCATTGGCCACCAGAAAGCGCCAGAAAAGCCCCTCAAAGAGACTGTCCTGTTTCGGCATTTTAATAACATCAGCGCCAGCCGCCATCAACCGGGCGATAATGGCCTTTGATACCGTGTCATCCAGATAAAAGCGGCAGCGCCACTCGGGGTAGATATGACGCGCCACCTCTGCATTCCGCACCGCGCCTTCCAGATAGCGTTCAACCTTGCCCCAGAGACTGAAGGCAATGACATTTTTCTCCGGGCTGTGGGGGTCAAAGGGAGGAATCGGTACTTTACTCAGATCAACAGCAGGCTTGGTTTTTGCGGCGATTTTGTCTTTAAGGTCCAGGGAATGAAGACCATGCTTCAGCATCTTCTCCCGGTTTTTCAAATAGCCATAAGTCTGGGCCATACCATCATTGGTATTGGTATCGTCCGGGTCGAGCGCATAGGCTTTCTCATACCATTCTGTTGCCTTTTCATCCTGCAGGGTGCGCGAATAACAAACCCCCAAATGTTTGATCAGATCAAGATCGTCGGGCCAGATTTCAATCGCCCCTTTGACCACTGCCAACGTGTCATCGAATTTATTGGCGGCAAACAGATAAAGCGCCATAAATTTATAGTCCTGAATATCCTTATGGTCGAGATTGCCGTTCACCGCCGCCATTTGTTTTGAAATGGCATTCCCAAGCTCGCCCGCCTGGAAATGCGCCTGCGCTTCGGTTCGCAGTTTATCCAGTCTGACCGGAGTTAATTGTTTTGTGGTTTTTTTTGCCATGGCATAATTACGCCGAGATTTTCCCTGACCCGGAACGCCCTTTTCCCCCTTCTATTGATAAGCCCGAAAGCGTTGACCCCATCTTAGACCGCGGGCTAAATGGGTGGGAAGAAAAATTTGGGTTCTCGGCGCTGCTGAGAGCAGGATGGGGGGAACATGAAAGCGCTGGCAGGAATGGTGATTGGTCTGGCTCTGATGCTGAACGCGTGTCATAAACCGCCTATGACCCCGGTTTTTAATACTCTTGATGGCAATCCGCCGGTCATTATCGCCCATCGCGGCGCCAGCGGATATTTGCCAGAACATACGCTTGAGGGTGCAATCCGGGCGATGGAACTGGGTGCTGATTTTATTGAGCCCGATCTTGTCCTCACCCGCGATGGCATTTTGGTTGTTCGCCACGATAATTATCTCTCCACCACCACCGATGTGTCTGCCCACCCGGAATTTGCCGATCGCAAGCGATTTCACCCCCTGTTAGGCCGGGAAGACTGGTTTATAGAAGATTTTACCTGGGAGGAAATTTCCACATTACGCGCCCGTCAGCCCTTTGCTGGCCGCAGTCTGGAGTTTGATGGTCGCTATAAAATCCCCAGCCTTGATGAACTGGCGGCCCTTGTGGCGGCAGAGGCGGCTCGATCCGGGCGATCAATCGGCCTTTATCCCGAGACCAAACATCCAGCGTATTTTGCCAGTATTGGGCTGAAATTTGAAGCATCTCTGCTGGAAATATTGAAGCGATACGGATTTGGGCCGGACGGCCTGCCGGTTTTTATCCAGTCCTTTGAAGCGGATATCCTCAAATCCCTCAGCCATAAAACCGAAATCCCGTTGATTATGCTGTTGGAGCCAGAATCGGAGTTTTCGTTTGAACATATTGCCATCTACGCTCAAGGCCTCGGCCCTTCAAAAGCCATGCTGGTGGATGAACATGGCGAAGACAGTGGCTTTATCCAGCGGGCGCATGACTTGGGCCTCAAAGTGCATCCCTGGACCTTCCGAAGTGACAGTCTGCCGGATGCTTTTGCTGAGCCGGAAGAAGAATTTGCCCTTTTCTATGGCTTGGGGATAGACGGGCTGTTCACCGATTTTACCGATCATGCCCTGGCGGCGCGCGAGGCCTATAAATAAACCGGACTTAATTTCGCCGATCAGAGAGACCGGCTAAAACCCGGTCATGGAGAAGATTGCCGCCCAGCCAATAGCTGAGCTCTGCGGGATCACGGATATTCCAGATGGCAAAATCTGCGGCCTTGCCAACTTCAAGAGTGCCAAGCTCGGAGCCAAGACCGAGGGCTGCCGAAGCGTGACGGGTCACCCCCAGCAGGCTCTCTTCTGCCGTCAGCCCGAACAGCTGACAGGCCATATTCATGGCCAGGCGCAAGGAAAGCACGGGCGACGAGCCTGGATTGGAATCGGAAGCGATAGCCATGGCCACACCCTCTTTGCGGAACAGTTCCACCGGCGGTTTTTGCTTCCCGCCAAGGGTATAAAATGCGCCGGGCAAAAGCACCGCAACCGTGCCAGCCCTGGCCATTGAGCGCACGCCCTTGCGGTCGGTATATTCCAGATGGTCAGCAGACAAGGCCCCAAACTCGGCTGCCAAGGCGGCCCCCTGCATGTTTGAAAGCTGGTCTGCATGCAATTTGACCGGTAGCCCCAGGCTTTTTGCTGCTTCAAAAAGACCACGCACTTGATCGGCATCAAAGGCAATATTTTCAAGGAAAGCATCCACTGCATCCGCCAACCCTTCCTGGGCTATGGTGGGCAGCATGGTCTCGATTATGTGATCCAGATAGGCCTCAGCACGACCTTCATATTCTTCCGGGAGGGCATGGGCGCCCAGAAAACTGGTTTCGATGCGAATGGGAAGCCCACGACCCAGCCGCCGGGCTGCTTTTAACATACAAATTTCACTGGATGAGGTCAGACCGTAACCGGACTTGATTTCAAGGGTAGTGACACCTTCGGCTATCAGCCCTTCCACCCGGGGGCGTGCAGCCTCAAACAGACCCTCTTCATCAAGCTTTCTGGTCTGGCGCACGGTGGACATAATACCGCCACCACGCCGGGCGATCTCTTCATAGCTCGCGCCCGTTAGACGTTCTGCAAATTCGTCGGCACGGTTGCCCCCAAAGACAATATGGGTGTGACAATCTATCAGGCCCGGCGTGAGCCAGCGATTATTGAGATTCATGACTTCTGTGGCCAGCTCATCGGCAATGCCGGGCAGGGCTTCAGCCGGGCCTATCCAGGAAATACGTCCATCCGTTACTCCGAGCGCACCATCCTTGATTGCGCCATAGGGTGCATCGCTCCCGGCCATTGTGGCCAGATTGGCGTTCAGATAAAGTCTGTCGAACCCTGCCAAAATCTCCCCTCCGCGTCATTAGTGGTTACCTCTGTCCGGAGTGTTGTATAGTGAAAGTCTGATGATGGCAAAAAACAAAGCATTTTTCTTCGATAGTGTACTCACGGACTCGGGCGTAGAGAATGATTGTACGCTTGAAGTGGATGATGGTGGTTTTATCACCAGGCTCGCTCCTCATTCACAACCTGCTGAAGCTACAGACTCTACAGAATCAGCAGAATCAGCAGACAATGAACCAGAGGCCCAATATGTTCCGGGCATGGTTCTGCCTGGTATTCCCAATGCCCATAGCCACGCATTTCAACGCGCGATGGCCGGGCTAACAGAAAGAAACGATGGCTCTGAGGCTTCATTCTGGAGCTGGCGCCGTGCCATGTATAAACTTGCCAATCGCCTGACCCCCGATGATATGAGGGTGATCGCCCTTGAGCTTTATATTGAAATGCTCAAATCTGGATATACTTCGGTGGCGGAATTTCACTATCTGCATCATGGCATTGACGGCACACCCTATGATAACCCCGGAGAAATGTCGCTGGCGCTTCTGGATGCGGCGGAGGAAGCAGGCATTGCCATAACACTATTGCCATCGCTCTATATGACTGAGGGTTTTGGCAAAACGGAGGTCTCAGCCGATCAGCGCCGCTTTGCCAATGATCTCGATGGCTATCAAAAGCTGTGGGAGTCTCTGGCCAAGGCGGTGGGCGCGCGCACGAACGCCCGGTTGGGCTTTGCCATTCATTCCCTGCGTGCGGTTCATGGGACCAATCTGATCGAAGCCGACCGGCTGCTGAAAAGTCTGGACCAGTCGGCGCCCATTCATATCCATGTGTCCGAGCAAATGGCAGAAGTGAATGAAGCCATTTCGCATCTTGGGGCCACCCCCATCCGCTATCTGCATGAGACCGTGGGCTTCGATCAGGGCTGGACCCTTATTCACGCCACCCATGCCACTGGTGCCGAAGTGGAAATGATCGCAAAAGCTTGCGCCACGGTCTGCCTTTGTCCCACCACCGAGGCCAATCTGGGCGACGGTATTTTTGAGACTGCCGGATTTCTGGCCACCGGAGGCTTCATCGCCATAGGCTCTGACAGCCATATCTCGGTGGACCCGAGGGAAGAGCTTCGCCAGCTTGAATATCAGGCACGGCTTTATCATCAAAAACGCGCGATCATGGTGGATTTCATGACCCCCAATGTGGGAGAGGCTCTGTGGTGCCGCGCTGCCGAAGGGGGCGCGGATTCCATCGGCCAGCCCACCGGATATATCAAGCCGGACAAACGAGCTGATCTGATCGTGCTGGACAGCAATCATCCGGTTCTGGCCGGGCGGGAGTCGAGTGCGGCAATTGACAGTTTTGTATTCTCGGGCCAGCCAACCCCGGTGCGGGATGTGATGGTTGGCGGCAAATGGGTAGTGCAAAACGGTCGCCATCCGGGGGAAGAAGACGCAGCACAGGCCTATCTCACCACCATGCGGTCATTGATGACCGAATGACGAACTTTATCACTAAGCCAAGCCCTTGCACCCATACCCCGATAGATGTATAGACAAGTAGTGGGCGTGCCCGCTTGGGACGGGCAAATTTGGGGTAGCAATATGACAACGCAAAACACGGCCCAACCGCGTTATCGCGCGGTAAAGGACGGTATTCTTTCCGGCATCCGTTCTGGCAAGCTAAAGCCCGGTGACCGTGTTCCTTCCGAATATGAACTGGTAGCAAAATATTCCATTGCGCGCATGACCGCCAACCGGGCTTTGAAAGAGCTAGCCTCAGAAGGATTTCTGAAAAGGATCGCCGGCTCTGGCACTTTTGTCTCCGAGGGGGGCAGTTATTCCCAGCCCCTGGCGGCGATCAATATTAGGGACGAAATTGAACGCCGGGGCGGTAAATATTCCGTGCAAATTCTGCATTTGGGTGCTGAAGAGCATGATGATTTTCCAGAGCTTCCAGAGGGCACAAGGGTGTTCCACTCGGTCATACTCCATATGGATGGGCACCTTCCCCTGCAGCTTGAGGACCGGCTGGTCAACCCCGAGATAGCGCCCGACTACCTCGATCAGGATTTCAGAAAAATCACGCCGGGTGATTATTTGTTGAGTGTGGCGCTGGTGCAAAAGGCAGA
>JACZYI010000269.1 GCA_022571175.1 Pseudomonadota bacterium | reverse complement strand
CAAGGCGCTGGAAAAATTGACCAGCAAGGAAGGGCGGCAGTTGCTGGAATCCCTCAGGAACGACCCCTCTTTTGCCCCCGCAGCGCTTCTCTTGTCCCGTCTTGAATTGACAAGAGGATCCAAAGCCAAAGCCAGGAAAACCCTGGAAGCAGCCTGGCTGAAATCGCCCAACCCTGAGCTGGCCGAGGCTTTTGCTGACCTGATCCCCAGTGAGGCAGATCAGGACCGTTATCGACGTTTTCAGGAATTAGCAAAGAAAGCACCAAACCATGAGGAGAGCCACTATCAATTAGCTCGATGGGCGCTGTCGGCGGGCAAACTGGACGATGCCCGACAGAATTTGAACGCTCTGCTGGCCAATGCGCCAAACCCGAGAACACTTCGTCTTCAGGCTGACCTGATAGTACGGGAAGGGGGCGACGATAAAGAGAGTGAAGCGGCGCGCCTAAGAGAGAAAGCGGACTCCATGCCGCCGGTCAGGCGCTGGCGATGTTCGGTTTGCGAAGCGCGCAACAACAGCTGGAAGGAATGGTGTGACGGTTGTGGCTCTTTCAATTCATTTTCACTAAGCAACCAGCTTCCCGGCCCACAAATTCACCCCAAGGCCGCGGATGATGATGCCCTGGCACTTTTGCCCGAACTTGCTGAGTTTGATGAGCGGCTTCTGGATACAAGTGAGCAAGCGGACGAAAAGACCACTCAAGCGTAAGACACCAAGGCGCTTGAAGATTGTTTGCTGACTCCTTATTCTGCCAGCCTCTTCAAGACCGGGGCCGCCTTAGCTCAGCTGGTAGAGCATCGCATTCGTAATGCGGGGGTCGGGTGTTCAAGTCACCCAGGCGGCACCATTCTTGTTCGCATTGTAACCGCCTTGCCCACGCCTATCGAGCCCGTCCCGCAACATTTTATTAATCATACCCGGCGATAATCCGGCCTGACACCAATGAAGAAAGTGATTCTGGATAAAACCAGATATTTGCTCGCGGTGGTTTGCTGCAGAATGGGAAATACGGGTGACGCATTTCATTGATAAAGCTCGGCCTGACTTAAAGGGTAAATCAATCCTGATAACCGGTGGCACGGGTTCTCTGGGTAGTCAGCTTACAAAAACCTTGCTGCGGCATTACGCGCCGCGGCGGGTAGCGGTCTATGCCCGTGATGAATTTGATCATTGTGAGCTCCAAAACTCTCTTTCTGCCGAGGAATTGCCTGGATTTCGATCTTTTATTGGTGATGTCAGGGATGTGGACCGGCTGTTTATGGCCTGCCAGGGCGTGGATGTGATTATACATGCCGCCGCCCTGAAACAGATACCGATGGCTGAATACAACCCCTTTGAATGCATAAAGACCAATGTGATCGGGGCCCAGAATGTGGTTCAGGCCGCGATTCGATGCAAGGTGCCTAAAGTTATTGCCCTTTCTACCGACAAAGCCGTAAATCCAATCAATCTTTATGGGGCCAGCAAGCTCGCAGCGGATAAAATCTTTGTGGGCGCAAACAGCCTGGGGGCCGATGCTGGTTCTCATTTTTCAGTGGTGCGTTATGGAAATGTTCTGGGATCCAAGGGCAGCATTGTGCCCTTTTTCCTGAAGCTGATGCGCGAAGGGACCAAGAGTCTCCCAATTACAGACGATCGCATGACCCGCTTCTGGATTTCACTTCAGCAAGCGGTAGACTTTGTTCTGTCTTCTCTGGAATTGATGCGGGGCGGTGAAATTTTTATTCCCAAAATTCCCTCTATGAAAATCACAGATTTAGCATCGGCCATTGCGCCCCATTTGCCTCAGCATATCATTGGCATAAGGCCGGGCGAGAAATTGCACGAACTGATGATCGATTGTCATTCAGCCCGTACGACCATTGATATGGGCGACCGTTTTGTGATTGAGCCAGAATGGCATTTTTGGCCCTATAAATCATACGCCGAAGACGGATACCCGCGGGTAGAAGAAGGTTTCGAGTATGGTTCTAATGTGAATGATGTATGGATGGAGGAATCCGAGCTCGTCTCAGCCGTTCCTGCTATCAGGCCCGCAGCCTGATCAATTTTTGCGAAAAATAACCGAGAAATTATTGGCAGGCATATTAATCTTTTCCTTAAATTGAAGCC
>JACZYI010000268.1 GCA_022571175.1 Pseudomonadota bacterium | reverse complement strand
CGTTGATACCGCACCAATGGCCATTGCTGCAGGGGCCGATGTGCTGGTGGCCGGAACGGCGAGCTTTGCGGGAGGGGCCGGGTGCTATGCCCAAAATATTGCGGCCTTGAGGGGACAGGCGTGATCTGGAAGAGACCAACAATTCCAGACGTTCAGAATTGGGCAAGACTGAGATGGAAAGCCACCTAAAGCAAGAAAAAGAAACAGGGTCACTCGCCCGAATGGGTCAACGTCTGTTGGTAGCAATCAAAGAAGCTGGATATGGACTACCCTTCTATCGAAAACGACTGCAAGGCCGTCATCCGTTAAAATTATCTTCCACCCCAGTCGACCCTTTCCCCGGGGACAGAGATCGGGGAGATTCCATCCTGCTCGGTCGATACCTTTTCGCCGGTGATATAATCGTATCTGAAGGCGAAGCACCTTGGGAACTATCAGAGGAAAAATGCGCAGCATTTCAGCGCTGGCTGCACAGTTTTGTCTGGCTTCGGGATCTGGATGCCCTGCCTGATTCCTCTGAGGCCCAAAAATGTGCCCAGGCTCTCACCGCGAGCTGGATGGAAAGATATGAAACATGGCACAGTTTGGCCTGGCAACCGGACATCATCGGAGCCCGACTGACCTTTTTCGGTTTTTATTCATCGCTGGCACTCTCTAGCAGCGATCTGGTGTACCGGAGCCTTTTGTTGACGGTTATGTCCCAGCAGGCAAGGCATCTAGCGCGTACTGTCAGTCAAGCGGAACCCGGATTACAGCAGATTAAAGCGTTGGTTGGCTTGATTGTGGCGGACACTATAATTCCTGAAAAAATATTGAAGCAAGATCGTTCTTTGCGGAGGCTTGAGCGGACTTTGCAGACGTGGATTCTTGCTGACGGTGGGGCCCGCTCACGCAACCCCAGCGATGCGCTCTCAACCGGCGAATGTTTGATGATGCTGAAGATTGCCTTAAGGGCCGCTGATCGCGATGTTCCCGTGTGGTTAAGAACATCCCTCGACAAACTTCTTCCCTTTTTAAGGGCCATGCGACATGGGGATGCCGGATTGGTTCAAGTGAATGGAGCTTTTGCAAAGACTGGCGTCAGCACCCTGAAGACCCTCAACGAATTATCGGGTGCCAAAGGGAAAGCGCTGCACAATATGCCTTTTTCCGGATACCAGCGACTGGAATTCGAGCAAACAATCGTCGTAATTGATGCTGGCCCTCCTCCGGTCTCCACCCTTTCGAGAGCCGCACATGAGGGCGAACTTGCCTTTGAATTCAGTGATGGACAGGATCGGGTCATTGTCAATTTGGGTGGAAGCTTGCCCGATTCTGCTAGCAAGGCATTAAATCAGTCCCAAAGGATGAGATTTGCTGCAGCACATTCGGTTCTCACCCTTGAACAAGGTGGTGAGGCTCCCTTTTCCGAGACTGGAGAGATTGGCTGGACCGCCCGTAGCGTTCGGGTGGAGCGCCAAGAAAATGATGAGGCTCTATGGTTGAATGCCACTACCAACAGATTTCGAAAAAACCTGGCCATCACGTATCGTAGAAGGCTTTATTTGAGCAGAAACGGAACCGATCTGCGCGGGGAGGATTCTCTATCGCCGATAAAGGGTCAGCCCAAAGGAATTCTTCACCATAAGAATGATTGCCTCTATGTGATACGGTTTCATCTGCACCCGCTTGTCAAAGCGTCTCAAACGCAGGATGGCGAAGCCATTATTTTGAGACTTGTCGGTGGACACGGTTGGCTTTTCCGGGCCCGCGGTGCCAGTCCTTCGATTGAGGACAGCCAGTATGTGGATAGGCCTGGTTTCGATCAGCGCACGCGGATGATCGTATTGCGCGGAGCCATGAACAACAATGAAGCCCTGATAAAATGGTCCTTCCGTCGCATGGATAGCAGGGCCTGAGCATCTATCGAGAAAATTTTGTCTCCATTGCGTCTTTCCACTTTTCCTTCTGCACGAATGTGGGTATAGCGGGAACACAAAATTTACGAGAGTGATTTATGAGTGATCTTATCCCTGTTAAACGCGCGCTTATTTCCGTTTCCGACAAATCCGGGCTTGAAGAGCTGGCTCATTTTCTAGGCGACCTAGGAGTGGAGATCCTTTCGACCGGTGGCACCGCAAAGCTCATTCGCGAAGCCGGAGT
>JACZYI010000267.1 GCA_022571175.1 Pseudomonadota bacterium | reverse complement strand
ATCGGGTTGACTTCGTCCGGATATTGTCTGGTTCGGAGAAATGCCGTTTTTTTTGGATGAAATTGATGGTCTGCTGAGGGAGGCGGATTTATTTATCTCCATCGGTACCTCTGGCAATGTCTATCCAGCGGCCGGATATGTGGCACAAATTGGAACTTTGGCGCGCGCGCACAGCATTTAACTAAACCTTGAGCCGTCAGAAGGACAGAGCCTGTTTGCTGAAAAGAGATATGGTCCGGCAACAGAGGTTGTGACATCCTATGTGGATGAACTTCTGGCAAACTAACGGGAAAGGGACGATTGGTGACAAACATATTGGCAGGCTCAGAGAGAGAATCCCAGATGGGTGCCCTAGATGGCTGGACCGACTTGCCAGACCGGGATGCAATTCAAAAGAGCTATAAATTCAGGGACTTCAAGCAAGCTTTTCATTTTATGGAGCAGGTGGCCGAAATCGCCGAAGAAATGGATCATCACCCCGAATGGTTCAATGTTTATAATCGCATTGATGTGGTGCTTTCCTCCCATGATGTAGGTGGCGTCACTATGCGAGATATCAGGCTCGCGAAGGCGATGGATGGTTTTGCAAAAGAGGGAAGTTAGCTCTGCTCGCTGTCAGTCTCTTTGAATAGCCGCTTTCTTTTTCTATAAATCGCTTCCCGGTGAGCTGTATAGACAGTTGATCCTAATATGATCGCAGCGCCTACCAGGGTTAACAGGTCCACAGCTTCGCCGAAGAGCACCACCCCAAACAAGGTGGCGAGCAAAAGGCGGACGAAATCCAGCGGCAAAACCTCGGTAGTTTCACTTTTGGAAAAAGCACGAACCAATAGAATGTGTGCCAGGCTCACCAGTGCGCCCATAAGGATGAGCAGACCCCATTCGACCGGCGTAGGCCATTGCCAATAAAAAAGCGCCACCACAAAGGAGATCGGAAAAATATAAATGAGAGAATAAAAGACTACCACTTCTGGTTTATCAGAAGCGGACAGTTTTTTTATGACGATAAGAGATGCGCCGATGAAAATTGACGCGATCAGGGCCGCCATATAGCCAGGGTCAAAAGCTTCAAAACCGGGCCTTATGAGCAATAACATCCCTATAAAACCAATGCCCAGAGCCAAAAATCTTCGTGCGCGAATTTTCTCGTCCAGAAAGAAGATTGCCCCCACAGCGGCAAAAATTGGTGCTCCGTAACTGATGGCCACGGCATCCGCCAAGGGAATATTAGCGACCGCATAAAAAGTGCCATAGGTGGCAACAAGTCCGGTTATGCCTCTGATAATATACAGCTTGTGGCTTCCCGACCTGAGTTTCGATCCTGCGTCTTTCAGAAAAAAGGGTGCCAGTACCAGTACCCCGAACAGGCTTCGATAAAAAACCAGCAGAAAAGGATGCAGGGTCGCAGATGCATGCCGAATAAGAGCCCAGAGAATGGCAAAAATCACGCAGGACAAAATCATATAAGTTGGACCGGAAATGCGATCCGATAAGGCGGTTTTATTCATTTAACCAAGGCCATTGCCCACAATCAGAGTTGCTTCTGTACGATCCCGCACTTCAACAGCGGTCACGTCCGGCGCGAGTTCCACAAGAATCAGCCCTTCGGTGGTCACATCCACGACACCCAGATCAGTGATAATGCGGTCAACCACGCCAACCCCGGTCAGCGGAAGTTTACATTTTTTAAGGAGCTTGGCCGCGCCGCTTTTGGCGTTGTGGTCCATGATCACTACAACCCTTTTTACGCCAGCCACCAAATCCATGGCCCCACAGCACAGTCCGAGTCGGTCCTGGACCATGGTGGCGGTGGCGGGAAACAATCGGTCGGGCGTAAACGTAGCCAACAACAACAGATCGACGTCGCCGCGAGCGACCCCGGCGGCTTGCATCGCCCGCTCGGCGGCAATGACGGACATGTCGCCGGTGTTCATCCCCGGCGGTGCGTGTCGCCGCTCGCGAATGCCGGTGCGTTGCACGATCCACTGGGCATCGCATCCCAGCGAAGCCAGATCCTCGTTGGTGACCACATTCTCCGGCAGGAAACTGCCGGTGCCTACCACCTGCACGCCCATGAGCGTTCGCACCGGCGATTTGCCCACAGGCGTATCTTTTTGGCTCATGTCAGAAAACCTTTTCTTGCCAAGCT
>JACZYI010000068.1 GCA_022571175.1 Pseudomonadota bacterium | reverse complement strand
TTTCGATCCGCGTAATATCGATCATGTCATTGCCAAGCCCGAGTACCTGCACTTTAATCCTCTCAATAATCAGGCGGTTTTGATGCCCAGAACCCGCCCACGACCCTCATCCATCAAGCCGCGCATGCGTTTGATGCTGGTCTCCAGCCCACAGAATATGGCCTCACCCACCAGAAAATGCCCGATGTTCAACTCTACCACTTCGGGAATGGCGGCTATATCAACCACATTGTCAAAACTCAGGCCATGACCAGCGTGGATTTCGAGGCCCAGAGACTGACCCAGACTTGCGCCCGTTTGCAGCCGTGCCAACTCGCCCGCATGGTCATGGCCAGTAATATCGGCATAACTGCCCGTATGCAATTCAATCACGGCTGCTCCGATTTCGGCGGCAGCCCTGATTTGGGCCTCCTCGGGGTCAATAAAAAGAGAGACCCGAATGCCTTTATTTTTGAGCGCCAAAACATAGGGCTCAAGATGCAATTTTCCGCCCGCCACATCCAGCCCCCCTTCGGTGGTCAGCTCTTGGCGCTTTTCCGGTACAATGCATGCGGCGTTAGGCACATGGCGAAGGGCGATCTCGAGCATTTCTTCTGTGGCCGCCATTTCAAGATTGAGCGGCAGTGAAATTTCCCGGGACAATCGTTTGATGTCGTGATCGGATATGTGTCGGCGATCTTCACGCAAATGTGCGGTAATGCCATCAGCACCGGCAAGTGCTGCCTGTTTTGCCGCTTTGACCGGGTCGGGATGAAGACCTCCGCGGGCATTTCGGATGGTCGCCACATGATCGATATTCACACCCAACCGTAAAACATTCATGGCATCACTCATTTTGCACCACTCTCCTTGTGAGCATCCCTTTGCCGCTTTTTTATTCGCTCGGCACGCTCTTTTTGCATTCTCGCGACCAATCGCTTGACCGGATAATAAGCCAGCGGCCAGGCCAGTACACCAAAAAAAATGGCCCCGATTGTCATTTGAATCAAGATTGGACCAAAGGCGTCAAAGGGACGGGTGAAAATATTTCCCGATGAGATAATCTCTTTGAGCGCGCCGGTTGCTTCCGTGCCCATGATTAAACTGCCCATCTGGTAGCTGAGCGCCCAGATCAAAGGGAATGTGAGGGGATTGCCAAACAGCGTACCTAGAGCAGCCGCAATCAAATTAGAGCGAATGGCAAAGGCTATAGCGATGGCAATAATCACATGTAAACCAATGAAGGGGGTCAGGGAAACGGCGATACCGCAAGCGAGTCCGGCGGCGATTCGATAGGGTGTATCTTGCAAACGCCCCAGACGATGACCAAAATATCGAAAGGCCCGGCGCCAACCCGGCCTCGGCCAGAACCAATTTGAAACCTTGCTCCAGGTTCCCGGATTATCTCTACGCTTGAACATGGCCCTCGCACTCCCCGCCAGAAATGGGTCTATTCCAAGGCGATTTTATTATTCTTTACCTCAATCCCCGGCTGCCGGGTTTGACTGCCGGAATATCCGCCAGCGCCCGGGGAATATGGTCTGCTTCATAGCTGGGCGCATCAAGAGTTAAAAGGGCTGCCAGTGGAACACCCACATCGGCCTTTCCATTGGAGCGGTCTATCAGTGCAGCCGCGCCAACAACTTCACCGCCCAGATCACGAATACAGGAGATACATTCGCGTGAGGAAAGCCCGGTGGTAATAATGTCTTCCACCATCAATATCTTTTGCCCGGTCTTGATTTCAAATCCACGCCTGAGCTGCAACTGTCCCTCCACTCTTTCAGTGAAGATTGCATCAACCCCCAGTTGACGCCCCATCTCGTAACCCACAATGACCCCACCCATAGCCGGTGAAACCACCAGCTCAATAGCAGCGCCAATCTTGCTTCCCACCTCGTCTGCCAGAGCACGACAAAGCCTGGCAGAGCGCTCTGTATTCATCAATACCCGTGCGCATTGCAGATAAACCGGGCTGCGCAGGCCCGATGACAATATAAAATGCCCTTCAAGCAATGCACCGGCGTCACGAAAAATTTTCAGGACTTCTTCCCTGTCCATGGTCACCCTCCGAATTTACCCACTCTCTCTAGCCCGGGCAGAAGCCGGACAGAAGACCTATCTCCAAACTATCAGCCCCGCATTCGATCCACACGAGAGATCAGTTTCATGGCGCGCAACGCGGTAATAATGCTGGTTAAATGCTTATCATTCTTCACTTCAATGTCGATGAGCATGGTGAAAAACTCAGGATCACGCTCAGAGATTATGAGGTTTGAAATATTACCACCCTGCCTGGCAACGATCGAAGCAATATCTGCCAGAACGCCAGACTCATTGGCCATCACCGCTTTAACCCGTCCGGCGTAGAGTTTTGAATCGGTTTTATCCGGGGTATCACGCCAGGAAAGGTCGATCAGGCGATCCGGATCATCGGGCAGATCCGTCAGGGTTTCACAATCAAGCGTATGGACATCCACGCCCTTTCCTGCGGTCATGTGACCCACAATCCGGTCTCCCGGCAACGGGTGGCAGCATTCGCTCAAATTGACCGCCATTCCGGGGGTTAAACCCTGTATGGGAATAGGGTCGTCCTGTTTGCTTTTTTTGCTGCCGCGCCAGAAAAAAACGCGCCGGGCCTTGGGATTATATTTGAACTTTGTTCCGGGAAAAATGGCGCGCATGACCTCGCGGTGGGTTAAATTGCCCTGTCCCAACAATACATAGATGTCCTCTACTTTTTTCAGGGTCAGGTTTTCCAGACCTTCAGCCACTGCCGAGTTGGAAAATTCCAGATCCAGCCTTTGAAAAGCACGCTCAAGTATACTTTTGCCCAAGGCCTGGAATTCTTTCCGTTCGGATTTGTTCACATAACGGCGAATGGCCGAGCGCGCTTTGCCCGTGACAACAAAATTCTGCCAGCGGGGCGATGGTTTCCGCGAGCGAGAGCGAATAATCTCAACCCCGTCTCCATTTTCCAGTTGATGGCGAAGGGGCACCACACGCCCATTGACCTTGGCACCAACACAGGAATCGCCCACTGCGGTGTGTACCGCATAGGCAAAATCCACCGGCGTGCTGCCCCGCGGCAAGGATATGAGCTCGCCCTTGGGAGTGAAACAAAAGACCTGATCCTGAAACATTTCCATCTTTGTATGCTCCAGGAATTCCTCTGTGGTTGACGCCTGATCCAGAATTTCGAGGAAATCCTGAATCCACTGATAGTGCCTCTTTTCGCTCTTTTTAGTGCCCTGCTTATAGTGCCAATGCGCGGCCACACCGCTTTCGGCAATTTCATGCATCTCCCGGGTTCTGATCTGGATTTCGATTCTGAGCTTGCGGGGCCCGATCACTGCCGTGTGGATAGACTGATAACGATTACGCTTGGGCGTGGAGATATAGTCGTCAAACTGGCCGGGAATCATGGACCATTTCCGGTGGATAACGCCCAGAGCTTCGTAACACTCGCGCGTATCACCAACCACCACACGAAAGGCCATTATGTCAGAGAGTTGCTCAAAGGTAATATGCTCGCGCTCCATTTTGGTCCAGATTGAATAGGGTGATTTCTCCCGACCGGAGACATCAGCTTTTATATTTTCTTTTTTCAGCGTTTCGCGAATTTGGCGTGCAATGGAGCTTTTGATGTTTTTACCTTCTTTGCGAAGAAATTTCAGGCGCTGCATGATGGTATCATAAGCCTCGGGATTGAGTTCCTTGAAGGCAATATCTTCCAGTTCATCTTTCATGGCTCGCATGCCGATACGCTCTGCCAGAGGTGCGTATATTTCCATGGTTTCCCTGGCAATGCGCTGGCGCTTATCTTCGCTGTCGATGTGATGCAAGGTACGCATATTGTGCAATCGGTCGGCGAGCTTCACCAACAACACCCGGATATCGTTTGACAGGGCCAACAGAAACTTGCGAAAATTTTCGGCTTCGCGCGCGGTATCCGTTTGCAGTTCAAGACGCGATAGCTTGGTGACACCATCGACAAGTTCGGCAATCTTTTTCCCAAAAAGTTCTTCAATCTCCTCAACAGTGGCCACCGTATCTTCGATGGTATCATGCAAAAGCGCGGTGACGATGGTGTGATAGTCAAGACGCATATTGGTCAGAATTCCGGCCACTTCGAGAGGATGAGAGAAATATGGATCGCCCGAAGCGCGCAATTGGGCGCCGTGTGCTTTCATGGAAAAAACATAGGCACGGTTCAAAAGGCTTTCGTCCGCCTTGGGGTCATATTTCTTGACCCTCTCAACCAATTCATATTGCCGTATCACGTGAGCCTCGTCCTAATTTGATTGCAACCCCGCTTCCATACACCATGTGTGGACTTGAATGCAAAAAACCCGGCCTTTCAGACCGGGTTTCACAACGAGAGTATATCGGGTTCAAAAAGCACTATTCGCTTTTGGCTTCATCCTCTGTGGCATCAGCCTTCTCGCTCTCTTCACTGGCAGCGACCTCTTCCTTGATTTCATCATGGGCAGCATCCAGAGCCTCTGGCGTGAGTGGCTCGTTGGATTGGGCCGCTTTTCGCCCTGCCAGAAGTATGGAAAGATCGTCTTCTTCCGGTTCGTCAACATCCACGAATTTTTGCATGCCGCGAATGATAGCCTCGTTCAATTCGTTGAGATCAATGCTCTCTTCAGCAATTTCACGCAAGGCCACCACCGGGTTTTTATCATTGTCTCGTTCTATGGTGAGTTCAGCGCCAGAAGAAATCTGGCGAGACCTCTGGGCCGCCTTCAAAACCAGCTCAAACCGGTTGGGGACCTTGATGACACAATCTTCGACCGTTACACGGGCCATTGTTTTGCTCCTGAATTTCGTGAAGAACGCAGCTTATACCCGCAGCGAGATCACATGTAAAGCCGATTTAGGCATCCAGTTTGCGCACTTTTCCACCCTTGTCGAGTGCTGCCAGTAACTCTTTGCTGGTCATTTGCAGCGAGGGGTGCAGCCAATCCGGCTCAATCTCGGTGAGCGGTGCCAATACGAACCGTCGCTGTTGAAGCCGCGGATGCGGCAGCTTGAGTGATCGACCATGATTGTCCTCGGAATCCATAATAAAATTGTCATAGCTGAGAAGATCAAGATCAATGATACGCGCAGCCCCGGTCTCGCGCCGCTCCCGACCGAGCGATTGTTCTATCTCCAAAAGAAGTGCCATCAGAGCATGCGGACCCAGGTTTGTTTCCACCTGAATCACTGCGTTCACATACCAGGGCTGGTCTGATGGCGGGACCGGCTCACATTCCCAGAAGGATGAGCGGGTCATAATGCCAACGCCCGCCTCTTGCAGCGCCAGCATTGCCGCCTCCAAAGATTGGCAGGGTGTTCGCCCGTCATCCGTGGGTAAATTGGCTCCGAGACCCAAAAAAATCATGCCTTGTGTTCCCTCTCGCATTGGCCTGTTGCGCTGGCTCCTAAAGCCAGTATTAATCTAATGTCCGAATGGAATAACTCAAAGAAGCAATTTGCATGAATAAACCTGCAGCGATGAGTTTTGGAGAAAGCAATCCTGAACCGCCCCCTGATTGTCGCCTGTGTTCGCGGCTGGCAGAGTTCCGGGACGCTAACAGATCTGCCCATCCGGACTGGTTCAACGGCCCGGTGCCCTGTTTTGGTGCCAAACAAGCGAAACTCCTGATTGTCGGGCTGGCCCCCGGTCTTCAGGGTGCCAACAAGACTGGTCGGCCCTTTACGGGCGATTGGGCGGGTGATCTTCTTTATGCCACGCTTTTGAAATTCGGATTTGCCGAAGGCCATTATGAAGCCCGTGCCGATGATAGTCTTGTGCTGAAAGAGGCTATGATTACAAACGCTGTCAGATGCGTGCCGCCCCAGAACAAACCGGTGGCTGCAGAAATCACCGCTTGCCGACCTTTTTTGGCGGCGCAAATATCGGCTCTCCCCGGGCTCAGGGTGATCATTGCGCTCGGGCGGATCGCCCATGATTCCACCCTCCGCACCCTTGGCATTCCATTAAAAGACGCGCCTTTTGGCCACAATGCTCACCACCGGCTAAAACAACATGAGCCGCTTCTGCTTATCGACAGCTATCATTGTTCCCGTTACAACACCAATACCAGGCGGCTGACCACGGAAATGTTCGAGCATGTTTTCGAGAGCGCGCGGCGAGAGATTGATAAAAGGTAGGCCACATGCACCACCACGACCATACATCAATCCCGAACGGAACCAGCCGCACGCTCTTTTGGGCCATGATCATTACCGGCACCTTTATGGTGGTGGAATTTGTTGGTGGCTATCTCACCGGTTCGCTGGCCTTGATAGCCGATGCCTCCCATATGCTGATTGATGCGGCCGCTTTGGCGCTGGCCTGGGGTGCGGCCCGGATGGCGATGAAGCCCCCCGACATCAAGCGCTCATATGGCTATCAACGGTTTCAGGTGATCGCTGCTTTTGTCAATGGTCTGACATTGCTGGTGCTGGTTTCGTGGATAATTTTTGAGGCGATTGAGCGACTTTTCACGCCAAGCGAGGTGCTGGCGGGGCCTATGCTTGTGATTGCGGTGATCGGGTTTTTGGTGAATCTGGTTGTTTTCTCCATCCTGCATCGGGGCAATCGCGATAATTTGAATGTGCAGGGAGCGCTGTTGCATGTGCTGGGGGATCTTCTGGGTTCGGTGGCCGCCATCAGCGCTGCAATTATCATAATTTATACCGGCTGGATGATGGCAGATCCGCTGCTTTCGCTGATTGTTGCAGCCCTTATTCTGCGTTCGGCCTGGTCGTTGGTGCGAAAGGCGGCCCATATTTTGATGGAAGGCACACCGGACGGCATCAACATCGACAGCCTTAAATCAGACTTGATGGAGGAGGTGAACGGGCTCGAGGATGTACATCACATCCATGTCTGGCTTTTAACCTCGGACCAGCCGCTGCTGACCATGCATGTGAAAATCTATGACATGGCCCGGGCCGGGGCTATCCTCTTGGATATCAAAGATTATCTTCGCCGCCAGCATGGCATTGGCCATTCCACCATTCAGATTGAAGATGACGATTGCGCCGATCACTGATGGCAAATAAAAAACCGGCCCGGTGACGGATAAATGTGTAGAGAGAGAGGCAAGGTCGAACGGAAAATGCGCTGTCATACTTTGGCTACCAGATGATGAGCTGATCATCAGAGGTTCGATAAAGCCGGTCGCCCGGTCGGAGACCAAAGGCTTTCTGAAAAGCAGCCAAATTACTGAGAACCCAGTTGACGCGAAACTCTGCTGGCGCATGAACATCGGTTTTCATGCGATGGCGCAGGGCTTCGGGTCGATAGACCCTTTTCCAGATTTGCGCCCAGCCCATGAAAAATCTTTGCTCGCCGGTAAAGCCCTGCACCGATGGCGAAGGAGCTCCCCCCAATGAGAGCTGATAGGCATCATAGGCTATGGCCAACCCGCTCAGATCACCGAGATTTTCGCCCAGGGTCAAAAGACCATTGGGTTCGAGACCTTCGAAAGACGGATAGGAAGAAAATTCAGCCACAATTATCTGGGTATAATAATTGAACTGGGCAATGTCTGCCTGCAACCACCAGTCCCGGAGTCTTCCGGTGGCATCGACTTTCCGGCCCTGATCGTCAAAGGCGTGGATAATTTCATGCCCGATAATGCCGCCAATAGCACCATAATTGATGGCGTCATCAATCTCAGTGCTGAAGAATGGAAACTGTAAAATGCCAGCAGGGATGATAATCTGATTTGAAGCCGCAGCATAAAAAGCGTTGACCGATTGGGCGGATGTCTTCCACTTGCCGGACAAAATAGGCCCATCAAGTTTATCCAAAAGCGCACGATTATGGAAAACAGCGATCCCTTTCACGCTGCCATAGAGGTCAACCCCGCGAATACGAAGACCCCGGTATCGGCGCCACTCGTCAGGATGCCCAATTTTAACCTTCATCCGGGCAAGTTTATTGAGCGCTTCCTCGCGGGTGCTCGGGTCCAGCCAGAAATTAGCCTCAAACCGGGTCACTAATGCAGCCCTGATATTTTCAAAAATCTCGATGGTAGCCACACGCGTTTCATCTGAAAAATGCCGACCCACATATATCCGGCCCAAAATGTCTGGCAGGCTCTCATTCAAAAATCCGACCACGCGCTCCTCCCGCGTAGCCGATATTTCAATCCCCGCTAATTGTTGTTCAAAGAAAAGATTACTGGCATTGGTGTAATCCTCGGGCAGATAGGCCGCCATGCCCGCGATAATATGTGTCTTCAGATAATCCTTCCAGACCGCAAGTGATATTTTCCCCATAAGCTGGTCGAGCCGCATAATGTAATCTGGCTGATTGATAATCACTATTTCTGGTGAAATGTTGAGGGCACCAAAATAGGAATCCCAATCGAGATGAGTGTTGGCAGACTTGAGTTCCGCCACCGCCATGGGATTATATTGGCCAACCCGGTCTCGGTTTTTATCCGCTGGCCAATGAATATCCGCGAGCTGGACTTCAAGCGCGAGTACTGCTTCGGCTCGTTGGCGGGCCTGATCAATTCTGGTTAAATCAAGACTCCTTTCCAGATAGTCCAGATATCCCTTCCGGATTTCAGAACTGTCAGAACTGCTGCTAAGATAATAAATGCGGTTTTTCAAAAGCAGGCCGGATTGCTGAAGATAGAGGGCGTAAATATCTGGATTGCCGTAATCGGGTAAAACTTCGAAGCGCAAGGG
>JACZYI010000266.1 GCA_022571175.1 Pseudomonadota bacterium | reverse complement strand
TGGTCCATGGGCAAGCCAGCCTCCCACGTCCGGTTTTATCATCCGGGAAAGAGATACCGTCTTGGGGCCACCTTCGGACCCGGTAAAAATTCTGCTCCGGGCCCGGCTGCAAAATAGGGGCTGTGCCCGTGTCTTCCAGTTCAAAACGCGATAATAGCCGCAGCATCAAATCGCCCACCGGGCCGGAATTAACGGCTCTTTCCTGGGCCACCGAAGCGCCCTTGCGCATGCTGATGAATAATCTGGATGCTGAGGTGGCTGAAAACCCCGACGAGCTTGTGGTCTATGGCGGCACCGGGCGCGCGGCGCGCAACTGGCAGGCCTACGACCAGATTATCGAGACCTTGAAGCGTCTGAAAGAGGATGAGACCCTGCTGGTCCAGTCGGGAAAACCCGTGGGCGTGTTCAAGACCCACCGGCAAGCGCCGAGGGTTTTGATTGCCAATTCAAATCTGGTGCCGCACTGGGCCACCTGGGAGCATTTTGACAAACTCGATCAGGCCGGGCTGATGATGTACGGCCAGATGACCGCTGGTTCCTGGATATATATTGGCTCTCAGGGCATTGTTCAGGGCACTTACGAGACTTTTGTGGAGATGGGCCGTCAACATTTTGATGGGTCTCTTGCCGGTAAATGGATTTTAACCGCGGGGCTTGGTGGCATGGGTGGTGCCCAGCCGATGGCGGCCACCATGGCCGGGGCTTCCATGCTGGCGATTGAGTGTCGGGCGGGGCAGATTGAGCGCCGCATAAAGTCCGATTATCTGGACTGTCGGGCTGAGACTCTAGAGCAAGCGCTGGCGATGATAGAACAGTCCCACAAAAAAGGCCGAGCCATATCTGTGGGGCTTTTGGGTAATGCGGCTGAAATCCTGCCAGAGATGGTGGAAAAGGGTATTAAACCCGACATTGTGACCGATCAGACTTCGGCCCATGACCCCAAAAATGGCTATCTGCCTGCGGGCTGGACGGTGGCGGAATGGGACGAAAAGCGTGATCATGCGCCCGAGGAGGTGGAAGCCGCTGCCAAAACCTCTATCGCTACGCATGTGCGCGCCATGCTTGCTTTCCACCGGATGGGCATTCCCACGGTGGATTATGGCAACAACATTCGCCAATGCGCCTTTGAGTCCGGGGTCGAGAACGCCTTTGATTTTCCGGGATTTGTGCCAGCATATGTGCGTCCGCTCTTTTGTGAGGGCAAAGGTCCGTTCCGGTGGGTAGCACTCTCGGGCGACCCGGAAGATATTTACAAGACCGATGCCAGGGTCAAAGAGCTGGTGGAAGATGCCAATCTTCATAACTGGCTGGATATGGCTCGGGAGCGCATCGCCTTTCAGGGCTTGCCCGCACGTATTTGCTGGTTGGGACTGGGCGACCGCGACCGGGTTGGGCTGGCGTTCAATCAGATGGTGGCCTCGGGTGAACTCAGTGCGCCGATAGTGATTGGCCGTGACCATCTGGATTCGGGCTCAGTGGCGAGCCCCAATCGCGAGACCGAAGCCATGAAAGACGGCAGTGATGCGGTCTCCGACTGGCCACTCCTGAACGCGCTTTTGAACTGCGCCTCGGGTGCCACCTGGGTCTCCTTTCATCACGGCGGCGGGGTCGGCATGGGGTTCTCTCAACATTCGGGCATGGTGGTGCTCTGTGATGGCAGCGAAGAGGCAGCGCAAAATATCAAGCGGGTGCTCTGGAATGATCCGGCTACCGGCGTTATGCGCCACGCCGATGCGGGCTATGCAGCAGCCATTAAATGCGCCCGGGAGAAGGGGCTGGATTTGCCATCGCTTGGCGAGGATTAGCGGCTTGAGGAGATTGGGGTTCCTGCATTCTATCCCTGAGGTTCGCCATGACAGTGGCAAATTATGAACCCGAACGCATTGATTTGATCCTCTGAATTATAGTCCATTCGGCGCTCGGAGCTTGATTGCTCTCCGAAAGACGTGTAGCGGAAAGAGCGGTAATAGTCATGAACTGACTTTGTACATGAGAACAATTTATATGGGGGAATAAAATGGCGGGAGCGGCAGGACAGGAACAATGGTCGTCCAAATACGGATTTTTAATGGCGGCTATCGGCTCGGCGGTTGGTTTAGGTAACATTTGGCGCTTTCCCTATTTAACGGGAACCAATGGCGGCGGGGCTTTCGTGCTGATTTATATAAATCAGCACGAAAGCCCCGCCGCC
>JACZYI010000067.1 GCA_022571175.1 Pseudomonadota bacterium | reverse complement strand
GCAAGGCAGAACATACCGACCTTATCACCGTCGCAACCCGCATCGATGCGAGCGTGGGGGCGCAGTTGCAGAACACAGCCGGGCAAGCCAAAAAGCCCAAAATTGTTTGGCCAGTCTCAAATCCTGTCGTTAAGAGTGGTTATGGTACAAGATCTAGGCCTGTCGCGGGAGCTTCTAATTTCCATGACGCAATTGATTTTGAAGCGCCTTTAGGCGAGTCAATATTAGCAACACAAGATGGTACTATTTTCGGAATTGCCAGCAATTCAAGATCTGGAAATCATATTTTCCTGCTGCATGATGACGGGAGCATGTCTAGCTACTCCCATACTCGACCAATCGGAGCGCTGCAGCGGGGCATGAAGGTTTCAGCGGGCGATCAAATTGGCGAGTCAGATGGAACAGGAAATCTAAATGCTCCTCACTTACATTATACTTACCGGCCGGGCACGATCAAAAACCCTGCTACACCCGCTACTTCAAAGGTGAACCCATTAACGACACAATTTTCAGGTATGTCACTTACTTCACCTTAATGGGATTGAGGGTAAAATGGTTGTAATAAGAGTTCTGATCTTCCTCGTCTTCGGTTTTGGCCCATTGGTTGTCTTCGGCGCCAGAGGCCAAGGCCATTTCGAAGGATTATCAGAAGCGGAAATTGCCTTCGTGCAAGCAATTCGCAACCATGATGAGCTAGCCTTGCGCGGTCTCTTGTTGAATCCAGATGACTTTTTTGATGGATCGCAATTGGTCTCAGAAATTGCGATTCCAATATGGGACGGCGATAATTTTCGAGCCCGACATCCGGGCTGGTCGGGCCTGCAGTCCATAGGCGAATTGTCAGAATATGATAATCTGAAAGCCATGAGAGCTGAGCAGCTCGACGGCTCGGTAATTGTATCTTTTGTTCCAGAGCTCTTTGTCGTGAAAGTAGATATGCCAGCCTTTTTTTCAGAAGAGTGGCTGATAAGCTATTTTGCTTGCAGATTTCGAAAAACCGAACTGGGTTGGAAGATCGTGGACTTGTGTTTTGCCTCTAGTCATGGCCCATATGTGGAGCCTTATGGGTAAGTACTGGCAAAGCTCTATCTGGTGCTGAAAGATGTTTGTATAACCCCGCAAGGCCGGTTCGAAGCCCGGCTCCGCTTTGAACTCTCCAGTTTTGTCTCGCCCATGACCAGACGGCTCATATTGGGTGAACCGGACTATGCGCCGCCCGAAGTGGTTGGGCTTGTTTGCCGCGAGATCGAAGACGCCGGGGGCTGTTGGAACTTTTTTATTTGCCTTCATTAGCGCTTCGCCTTAGGCAAGACCCATGAGCTGGATAAAAATAATTCCCGTGAAGCAAGCCAAAGGCCGCCTGAAAAAACTCTATGGGCGGCTGGTCACGTCCGATGGACAGGTGGATAATATCATGCAGGCCCATTCGCTCCGCCCCCACTCCATGGAAGGCCATATGGCATTATACAAGAATGTCCTGCACCATTCGGCCAACAGTGTGAATCGCTGGTTTCTGGAGGCCCTCGGGGTTTATGTCTCGTGCCTCAATCATTGTGAGTATTGCTCGGCCCATCATTTTGCAGGCATGAAGGCGTTGATAGCTGATGACGATCGAGCGTTAACAATCATGTGCGCGTTTGAAGCGGATGACCCGGCAGCAGCCTTTGAAGGCAAGGAACTGGCCGCCTTGTTTTATGCCCGCGCGCTCACCCGGGCTCCTTCGGAACTCTCGGAAGAAACCATCGAGAATATGCGCACATCAGGTTGGGATGATGGTGAAATTCTTGAGATCAATCAGGTGGTGGCCTATTTTGCCTATGCCAATCGAACGGTTCTGGGGCTGGGAGTAGATATGGGTGACGAGGCGCTTGGTCTCTCACCCTCGGGTGATGGAGACGACGACTGGGGTCATGCATAAATGGCTGACAAACAGGCTCTATAACCAGCGCCGGACATGCATTTTATAGTCGGTATATTTTTCGCCAAAGCGCTCTTCCAGCAAATGCTCTTCAATCGGGATAATTTTGTGATGAATGATGACCGGAAAGGCCAGCATAATAGCCACAGGCGTGAGCGACCCCAGCACAAAAACAAGGCCCGCCAAGCCGAGTGTCATGAAAAGATAAATGGGATTCCGGGACATTTGGAAAATGCCGGTGGTGACCAGCATCATGGGGTCTTCAAAGGGCAAGATCGTGGTGCCGGCCTGGCGAAATTTCAAATCCCCTGCCATCACGCCCACAATGGCAATCACCACCAGTGACCAGCCAAACATCCTGGCCGCCCAAAAGCCCACATCAATGAGTGGGAACCAGCGATCAAGGGCTACCATAAAGCCCAAGGCAGCAATTAAATAGACCACCGGGTAGAGGGGTTTTCCCGGAACCTTGCTCATGGGGTGATGGTAAGCGCTGACCAGCCGAGACCATCGCCGTTCTCACCCACCTCGATGGTAGCAATCTGTTGCCAGCTTCCGGTATCAATAACAGCGATTTTGTTGGCACCCGTCATTGACACATAGAGCCGATCGCCCGCACCGTTGAAGGTGAGTGACACCGGATTAACGTCGCCACCACCGGCATCCAGCGCTACCGTGCCGGTAATTTCCTTGGTTTTGGTATCAATGAGCGCCAAACGGGCTTCGCCCAGAAGAACCGCCACGGCGTAAGTTCCATCGGGACTGATCTCAACCCGGATCACATCATCGCCGGGCTCAATCACATGGGTGCGCTCAAGAGTCCCGGCATCGAAAACCATCACATCGTCGCCGCGCCGGCTCGAGACCCAGATTTCGCTTCCGTCGGGCGTGACCGCTATGCCTTCCGTCCCATCCCCTGCGGCTACAATTCTGATGATTGAGCCCGCTTCAAGATCAATCACCGTAAAGGAGTTTGAACGGGTATTGGCCACATAGGCAGTATTATTATCCGGCGAGAGGGCAACCATATGTGAGCCCTGCTGCCCTGTGAGCACGGTCATCAAAACCGTGCCTTCAATCACATCCACAATGTTGATATCTCCCGCACCCTCGGCTGTGACCACCACCCGCCGGTTATCATTGAACCATTTGATGCCGTGGGGGTTGGAGCGGCCACCGAGATCAATCTCGCGAATAAAAGCACCCGTTGCCACATCATAAAGATAGAGACTTTTCTGATTAAAGGCCCCGGTAATGGCGAGTGCGCCATCGGGAGAAACCGCCACCTCATGGGGGCCCTGGCCCGTGCGCTGGGTCAAAACCATCTCACCGGTCTCAAGATTGATGAAGCCGATGGTATCTTCGCCCTTGTTGCCGACCACCAGCGTATCGGCCTGCGCCGCGCCTGCCATTAGAGAAGCAAAAGCCGTTGCCAAAATGAGTGTCCTGAATTTCATGTCTTTCTCCTTCGGTTCTCTCTAGTCCCACAAATCGGTGGAAAGATATTTAAGCCCGGTATCGTTGATAACTGTGGCCACGGTTTGACCGCGCATATCACCCGCCAACAGATCAAGCGCTGACGCCACATTAGCCCCTGATGAAAACCCCGCAAAGATGCCTTCTTCCCTGGCCAGGGCTCGTGTCACCTCTCGGGCGCGCTTGCCGGATACGGTCAAAAACCCGTCCACATGACTACTGTCCAGAAAGACAAGATCACGCTTGGAATAGCCCCCACCCTGAATCGGGTGAGAGGCCCTTGCTCACCTCCTCCCCGGCAAGCACTGCCGCACCCTCTGGCTCGACTATATAACATTTGATTGCAGGGTCATGCTCTTTGAGGGCCGCAGCCGTGCCTGCAAATGTGCCGCCCGAGCCCACAAAGTCACAATAGGCATGGATACCGCCCGCCTCCGCTGATTGGGCGATAATCTCCGGCCCGGTGCCCAGATAATGCGCGCGGAAATTGCCCTGATGGATAAACTGGCCCACATGAAACGCGTGTCGCTCCTCCACCACCCGGAGCGTTTCATCTTCCACCAGTCGCCAGTCCTCGCCTGAGACCTCGCCCACTTTGGAGCCGGGTGCCTGGGGCACCACCACCACTTCAGCCCCCAGGGCCTCCATCATCCCGACCCGTTCGCGCGAATTTCCAGCTGAGAGAACCGCAGTGAATTTATAGCCGTTGACGGCTGAGACAATGGCAAGGCCAGTGCCTGTATTGCCGCTGGTATGTTCCACAATTGCCTGACCGGGGGTCAAATCTCCCGCCGCCTCGGCGTCTTCGATAATTTGGCGGGCGATGCGGTCTTTTTTGGACCCGCCCGGATTGAGCATATCGAGCTTGGCAAATATGCGCCCGTCCAGATCGCGGGTAAGGCGGGCAAGCTCCACCAGCGGCGTGGCACCAATAGCCTCAATAACGGAGGGCAAAAGCCCTTTGTCTCTGTTCGTCATCTAAAATCCTCGCCGAAAGCCCTCTAATCCAGGCCCTTGATAATGCCTTCGGTCATTTTTTTGGCGTCGCCAAAAAGCATCATGGTGTTGTCGCGGAAAAAAAGCTCGTTGGCCACGCCGGCATAACCGGGGCTCAGGGAGCGTTTGACAAAGAGAACCGTCTGAGCCTTTTCCACATCCAGTATGGGCATGCCGTAAATGGGCGAGGCGGTGTCGGTTTTAGCCGCCGGGTTGGTCACATCATTGGCACCGACCACAAATGCCACATCGGCGGTGGGGAACTGGTTGTTGATATCCTCTAGCTCAAACACTTCATCGTAAGGTACGTTGGCTTCCGCCAGCAGCACATTCATATGACCGGGCATGCGCCCTGCCACCGGGTGAATGGCATAGCTCACATCCACGCCATGTTTCTTGAGCATATCAGCCATTTCCCTGACTGCATGCTGGGCTTGCGCCACGGCCATGCCATATCCGGGCACGATGATGACCTTGCCGGCATTTTTCAGGATAAAGGCGGCGTCATCCGCCGAGCCTTGCTTGACCGGTTTGTCGCTGGCACCAGCGCCGGTGGCAGGGCCCGCAGCATCACCCCCAAATCCCCCGGCAATAACGCTGAAGAATGACCGGTTCATGGCCTTGCACATGATGTAGGAGAGGATGGCGCCCGATGAGCCCACCAGCGCGCCTGTGACAATCAAGGCCGAGTTCTGAAGCGTAAAGCCGATGCCCGCGGCCGCCCAGCCCGAATAGGAATTGAGCATGGAGATCACCACTGGCATATCGGCGCCACCGATGGGAATAATCAACAGAAATCCGATGGTGAAACTGGCGGCAATTATGTACCAGAATAAATCCCCGCCACCTGTGGCCGCAACCTCCGAGATCGCGAAAACGCCGATCAGTCCAAGGATGCCAAGACCCAGCACCAGGTTTATCAAATGTCTGAGCGGCAGAATAATGGGCGTGCCGGACATGGTGCCCTGCAATTTTGCCCAAGCAATCACGGAGCCCGAGAAGGTAATGGCCCCGATTGCTGCCCCCAGCGCCATTTCTACCCGGGAGACGGCAAAGATATTACCCGCCGCATCGGTAATGCCAAAATTCATAGGCTCGAGAAAAGCCGCCGCCGCCACTAGCACAGCCGCCAGGCCAACCAGAGAGTGAAAAGCTGCCACCAGTTGGGGCATGGCGGTCATGGGAATGCGCCGCGCGATCACGAGACCAATGCCGCCGCCCACGGCGAGGGCAATGCCGATTTCCAGATAGGAAATAAGGTCCGGGCTCAAAACCGTGGCCACAACCGCGATCAGCATGCCGAGCATGCCCATGAAATTGCCCTGGCGCGAGGATTCCGGCGAAGAGAGCCCGCGAAGGGCCAGAATGAACAGCACCGCTGCCACCAGATAGGCGAGCGCGGTAGCGTTTACGAAAAAATCATTCATTCCGCACGCCCCGCTTTCGGGTCTTTTGGAGCAGGCTTTTTCCTATACATGGAAAGCATGCGCTGGGTGACGGCAAAACCACCAAAAATATTAACCCCCGCCAAGGCAATGGCCACAAGAACCAGGGTTTTGGAAAGCGATCCAAGCTCGGGTCCGGCCGCTATCAGCGCCCCGACGATTATGACCGATGAGATGGCATTGGTGACCGACATGAGCGGCGTATGGAGCGCCGGGGTCACTGACCAGACCACAAAATAGCCGATAAAAATTGCCAGCACGAAAATGGAAAGCTGTTGAATAAAAATCGATTCCATCCGCTAGTCTCCTCCTAAGGCCGGGTGAATGACAGCGCCGTCCCGGGTTAAAGCCGTTCCCTGAATAATTTCATCTTCCCAGTCGATTTTAATCTCTTTGGTTTCTTCATCAATCAGGAGTGCCAGGAAATTCAGAATATTCTTGGCGTAAAACTGGCTGGCATCCGCTGCCAACCGTGAGGGCAAATTCAGATGCCCGACAATTTTAACACCGTTGACCACCGTGACCTGACCGGGTTTGGACAAGGTCACATTCCCACCCTGCTCCACGGCCAGATCAACAATGACCGAGCCGGGTCGCATGGATTTCACCATTTCATCAGTGATCAAAACAGGAGCGGGCCGTCCCGGTATAAGGGCGGTGGTAATAACGATATCCTGTTTCTTGATGGTCTCTGCAATCAACTCCGCCTGTTTTTTCTTATAATCGTCACTCATTTCCCTGGCGTAGCCGCCCGAAGTTTCAGCCTGTTCGCTCTCTTCCGTTTCCACCATCACAAATTTGGCACCGAGACTTTCGACCTGCTCGCGAGCGATAGGTCTGACATCAGTGGCGAGCACAATTGCCCCGAGCCTGCGCGCAGTCGCAATCGCCTGAAGGCCCGCCACGCCAACCCCCATGATAAAGACCCGTGCCGGCGCAACCGTACCCGCTGCTGTCATCATCATCGGGAACACCCGTCCATATTCCTGTGCTGCCTCAAGCACCGCCTTGTAACCCGCCAGATTGGATTGTGAGGAAAGCACATCCATTGACTGGGCTCTGGTGATACGCGGCATAAAATCCATGGCAAATGCCGTAAGCCCGGCCTTGGCAAGTGCCTCAATCTCAGCTCTCGCACCATAGGGGTTAAGGATTGCGATCAGCAAAGCGCCAGGCTTTGCCCCCGCGAGAGACTCAAGATTTTCAGGCCCCCGCACTTTCAGAATAATATCTGCGCCCGCGACCGTGGATGACGGATCGGCTGCAATGGAGGCCCCTGCCTGCTCAAACAGTGCATCAGGCAGGCTTGCACCTTCTCCTGCTCCGGACTCAATGGTTACTTCAGCACCCATTCCAATGAGTTTTTTGACCGTCTCCGGCGTCGCTGCCACGCGATGTTCATGGTCGCCCGTCTCTTTGAGGACGGCAATTTTCATTGTGGTTCCCCTTTTGCCGAAAAGACCTAGCCTGAAATCAGAGCCATCACCATCAGCACGGTTGGTACAGTAATTATGAAACTCCAGAAAAGGATGCTTGTGAAATACTGATATTGGCTCACTTTGCTTTTCAGATAGTCATCATTGCTCCCGTCCATGACTTAACCCCCCAGTTAATCGGACAAAAAATTAGATGTTCACCTTGAAGACTACAAACTCAATCGCGGTTCTGCAACGGAAGAAATATTATGGTTTCGGAGCCCGGGTGTCGTCGATCAAAAGTAAATTATTTCTCCTTTCATAATTGTCTCGAAATGGTACAGTATAAATATCAGGCATTACTCAGGCAACAAAGATGACCAACCAAATTCTGATCGTCGATGACGAGCCTACCCAGCTCAAAGTCATGGAAACCATAATTGCGCGACAGGGCTATAACGTGCAGACCGCACTGGAAGGCGAAAGCGCACTGAAAATACTGCGCGCCAAGGATGGGCCAGATATTGACCTGATGATTCTGGATTTATCCATGCCCACTATGAGCGGCATTGATGTTTTGAATGCCCTGAAACCTGACCTGCCACATCTGCCAGTGGTGGTCCTGACCGCCCATTCAAGCCTCAAGAATGTGGTTGAAGCCATGCGCGCTGGGGCCACCGATTTTATTTCAAAACCCGCAAGTGCCGAACGCATCCGCACCGCCATTGAAGGGGCACTCAAGAGTCAGGGTTTACTGGGTGAGCTTGAGCCTGTCTCTGAGGCCTTTGAGGATGCCCATGACCCGCCGCAACTGCTGGGAGACAGCTCACAAATTAAAGAGGCGCTGGCATTCGCCCATAAAGCTGCCGTTTCTTCCATTGCGGTGCTGATTGAAGGCGAGAGCGGGGTCGGCAAAGAGCTGTTTGCCCGTGTCATCCAGGCAGAATCCAGTCGACGAAAACAACCGATGGTGACAGTCAATTGCGGTGCAATTCCGGAAAATCTGGTGGAAAGTATTCTGTTCGGTCATGAAAAAGGATCCTTTACCGGGGCAACGGGTAAACATGTGGGCAAATTTCAGGAAGCCGATGGTGGAACACTTTTCCTCGACGAGATTGGCGAATTGCCACTGGATACCCAGGTCAAACTGTTACGCGCGCTGGAAATGGGTGAAATTGACCCGGTCGGTGCCCGACGAGGCGAAGGCCGTATTATTGTCGACGAGCGCATCCCCGGTCGCCGCGTTGTTCACGGAGCCGTGGCCGAAGAAGCCAAGCGTGTTGATGTTGGCGACCACGCCCACGCCGCAGGAGTCGTGTTCGTTCTGCGGGTTGTAGAGCCCGTGCGTGGCAATGTGGTCCAGGTCTGGAAGCTGGACTGACCGGTTACTGGCGGGTGTGGTCAGCTTGGTCATTGACCTCGGTGTGTGCTCTCAGGTTTCAGCCGGTTAATGGATTTCCAGATAACGTTCTACTTCATAGTCGGTCACCGTCCGCGAG
>JACZYI010000265.1 GCA_022571175.1 Pseudomonadota bacterium | reverse complement strand
TGTTGTTCCCGGCTCGGCTCATCAATACCCGCCGCCTCAAAATAGGCAGCGCCGGCTTCCCGCTGCGGGCCATTATAGGCATTGGCAACTTCAGTGAGGAATGCAGAGCCATAATTGATCATGATGACACCACCATTTTCGCCCAGCAACCGGATCATGTCATCATTCATATTACGCTCAAAACCGGGTGTGAAATGTCGCAACGAGGAATGGGATGCTATCACCGGCACCGCCGTCAGTTCCATAACATCATAAAATGCGTCATCGGACACATGGGATATATCAACCATGATACCCAAACGGTTCATTTCTCCCACCACTTCTTCGCCAAAGGGGCTCAAACCTCCCCAGTTTTTATTGTCATCGTAGGAAGAATCTGAAATATGATTCGAAAGTGAATGGGTCAAGGTAATGTAACGAATTCCACGGTCATAGAAATGTCTCAGGTTGGCTAAATCCCCTTCTATGGGTGAGCCATTTTCCATGCCTAAGGGAAGTGATAAGATACCGGCTGCAAATTGTTCCCGCACCTCTGCAACCGAAGTTGCAATGGAAAATTTGCCCGGATTTTCGGCCACAATGCGTTCAACCAGATCGATCAGGCTGTCGGCCACCTCTTTTGAGCGGCCCTCTGCTTCAAGACTTGCTGGCGTGTATATGGACATGAAGGGTGCATTCAGGCCGCCGGTCGTGGCGCGACTATAATCAAAATCTCCAGACTCGGTCGCCTGACCAACATCTTCCCAAACCCGCTCCAGCCGATAAGGCACATCAATGTGGCCATCAATTGTAATTGATAATTTGGCCAGTTCCATGGCTTTTGTGCCCATATCCGGGGCATCCTCATCCGCCGCCCGATCACACGATACCAGCGCAAAGGCCAGCACCCCGGCAAGTAGAATTTTCGTCATACATTTCCTCCCGAATGAATTTTGGGCCATAGTCACGCGTCCTTCCCCAGATGCAAAAGCTTAGAACAAATGCGAATGGGGTCAAGAGTGGAAGTGGGCTCGCTCATAAGAGAAAGGCCCACCCCCCAGTACGGAGGCAGGCCTTCATATCATTGAATATAACGGATATCAGAGAGTCTAATTATGACCTTTGCAGGGATTGCATTTTTTTGCAGCACAGGGATTGCATCCGTTACAGCCGTGGCCATTCTTGTCACCGCCACATGGATGGCAGTGCTTTGCCGCACAGGGATTACAGCCATGGCATGGATGGCATTTTGCTGCGGCACAAGGATTACAACCACCACATTTGACCGCACAAGGATTACAGCCGTTGCAACCTTTGCAGCCTTTGCAGCCTTTACACTGGACGATCACAGAATTGTCCATGTCTCCCCTGGCAACAGCCGACGGGAGAGTGGCACCAATAGCCATCACACTCGTCAAGGCTACCAGGCCAAAAGTTTTTGCAGTTTTATTCATGACGCGCTCCTCCTTAATTAAAACCTTCCCAAAATTTCCCACACTAACCAGAAACCCCAAGTCAGCGAATTTAATTCGTTCGCCAGCATTTGAAACAGACACGGTGGAACCTCGCGCTGTTTCGGGCGAAACATTAGCACAAAGGCCCACCGAAAAAGAAAGATAGTTTTTACCGCTCACAATATTTTCATCTCAATATCAGATTAGCTCACAAAATATGCACGAGTGATTGGTTTGGCTTGATTGGGCAAGAATCGGGAATTAGTCCAGAATACATCCAAATACAGATCGCTAAACCCAAGTCAATAAAGGGGAAATAAGGTTGTCTGCAAAAGTTTTTCTTCGACTTTCGTAACTCTCTGCTACACTCACACGGAATTCGGGATAACTCTGGACAACGGGGAATAATGCTTTGTTTGAGCATCTGGCAAAGGATATTACCGGCGCACGAATCCAGTGGTGGATTATCCTGGGCCTGTTTTTGCTTGCTGGCACGCTTGGAGTCGTCGGCTATTCCATCGCCTATCCACCCACTGCGGGGACATTTTCCGGCCCATGGTGGAGTAATGTGTTCAATAATCTCTATCGCACGCTGCTGCTTTTCACCATGAACACCGAGGCAGAAACCACGGACTTTAATCTGGCAACCCACATTGCCCGCTTTCTCGCCCCGGCAGCTACTTTTTCTGCCCTGGCGAAAATATTGATTCACGCGGCTTATAGTCGCGCTGTGCTGAAGCGTCTTCGAGGGGGAGAGCAACATATTATTGTGGTTGGCGTTGGTGATCTGG
>JACZYI010000066.1 GCA_022571175.1 Pseudomonadota bacterium | reverse complement strand
AAGGAATGTCATTATTGGCAAGCTATTTTGAGGAGTTTGATACGTTGCTCGCGGATGTTCGACGTAAGGGCGAGGCCAGCCCCCTGATGGAAGCCAGAATGATGGCCCTCGGCGAACTCATGGCTACAAAAATCAGTGCTGAATGGCTCTGCGCCAACGGGCATATTGTGCAATGGATTGACGCCCGCAAAGTTCTTGTGGGCCAGGAGATACCCAACAGCACAGAACGTGCCCGTTATCTCGGCGCCACCTGTTCCCGGGAGTATGACCCGGCTCTGGTGGAGACATTTACAGGGATGAAGGGCATCATTCTCACCCAGGGGTTTATTGCACGAAATACCAAGGGCGAAGACATTCTTCTCGGCCGCGGCGGTTCTGATACTTCAGCCGCTCTCATCGCCGCAAAACTGGGCGCAAGAAAGCTTGAAATCTGGACAGATGTCGCCGGCGTATTCACAGCGGACCCGCGCATTGTCAGTGGCGCCCGGCTACTCACCGAACTGCGCTACGACGAGATTCAGGAAATTGCTTCCATGGGTGGATCAATAATCCACCCCCGCGCCATTCCTCCCGCACGCGAGCACGGAATACCGATCCACGTCCGCAGCACGTTAATGCCCGAGAGTGAGGGGACGCGGATTATGGCCCATATCACCAGCGATGCTCCGCAAGTCAAGGCTATCATGGTGCGCCCAAGAACCGTTTTGATATCCATGGAATCGCTCAAAATGTGGCACGAGGTGGGTTTCCTGGCAGATGTGTTCGGTGTATTTCGCGACTTGGGTCTGTCAGTTGATCTGGTCTCAACTTCGGAATCGAACGTCACTGTGACCCTCGACAGCGATGTCAATTCGCTGGACCCGGGCGCACTTGATCGCCTTCGCCATGAGCTTGAGAGCCGCTGCCGTGTGCGCATTATTGATCGTACGGCAGTGGTTTGCCTGATTGGCACCAAAATCCGGGCGCTTCTTCACGAGATCGGTCCGGCGCTTGAAGTTTTCGAGGAGCAGCCGATCTATTTGGTCAGCCAGTCAGCCAGTGATCTAAATCTGAGTTTTGTTGTTGATGAGGACAGGGCGGCCCAATTGGCGAACAAGCTGCATGCAGAACTGGTTGGGCGGACTAACGGCTCGTTATTTGGCCCCACGTTCGAAGAGATCAATTGTCCTGCTGTCCCGTCCAGCACATCCCGCCCGCACTGGTGGGTCGACAAGCGCGAAAGATTGATCGAAATCGCCGGATCCCATGAAGCCGCATATGTCTACGACATATCCGTGGTTGACCAAGCGCTTGACCGGTTGGCCTCTCTATCTAACCTTGATCGCGGTTTTTACGCCATCAAGGCCAATAATCATCCCCAGGTTCTTCAAGCCGTCCATAAGTCCGGTTTCGGCTTCGAATGTGTCTCACCCGGCGAAATAGAGTTGATTTTGAGCTTGTTTCCCAGCATCGAGCGCAACAGACTCGTCTTTACCCCGAATTTTGTCCCTGAAGCGGAATATGTCGCGGCGCTTGAAGCAGACGTGCCGGTAACTGTGGATAATCTTTATGCGCTGCAGCACTGGCCAGAGATTTTCCGTGACCGGGATATCTTCCTGAGACTAGACCCTGGCTATCGCAAGGGCCATCACAGCCACGTCCGCACCGGCGGCAAGCTCGCGAAATTCGGTATTCCCTTGGCACATCTTAATGAAGCACTCGCGCTGACCTCTGAATGTAATGCAAAAGTTGTCGGGCTCCACGCTCATATCGGCAGCGGCATTATGGAACCAGAAACCTGGTACCGCATCGGACAGGCCATTCTGCATGAAGCAAGCGAGCTGGCGACACTCAAAACCTTGAATCTGGGAGGTGGGCTGGGCATTCCTGAGCGACCCGGCGATACTCCGCTTGATCTCGGCCAGCTTGACGCCTGTCTGGCCAGGCTCAAGGAAATCAGACCCGATATTGAGCTCTGGCTGGAACCCGGGCGCTATATCGTCGCCGAAGCCGGCGCGCTGGTTACCCGGGTTACCCAGACAAAGAGCAAGGGTGATATGACATATGTGGGCGTAACCACAGGCATGAACTCACTCATTCGACCCGCTCTCTATGGGTCGTACCACGAGATTGTAAATCTCTCGCGATTGGATGAACCGGCAAATAAACTAACGACCATTGTCGGACCCATATGTGAAAGCGGTGACCGGTTGGGGATTGATCGCCTGTTGCCCTTGTGTCAGGAAAATGATGTGATCCTGATATCAACCGTCGGTGCCTATGGGTCAGTCATGAGTTCGCGCTACAATCTCAGAGAACCGGCAGTGGAAGTGGCGTTGTGAGTACGGCGCTCTATTGATTCAGCGGGGCATATCCCTGAATGAGGCCCAAATTCAACTTTTATGAGAAAATACCAATATGTTATTCGGTCCGCCAAGCTGCGTGCTTTTGTCAATCACGCGGTGGGCTGGTTCAAAGTTCTCTAATTTTGTTGCTGTTTCGCAGTAAAATTTTACCAATCATTATTCTGCACGCCTTAATCGGAAAGGATCAGAAAACCAGTGCCACATGACATCACAATACGCCCGGCGATACTCGAAGATGCCGGGATCATTTTGACATTTATTCGCGATCTGGCGGCTTATGAAAAATTGTCCGATCAGGTGCAAGCCACTGAAGCTGAGGTCGTGTGGCTGGCAACCACCAGGGACGGCTTTGACCATATCAGGAGCAAGAAAGGCCAGCCTCAACAGAGCAACGCGAGACGAATATTTTGACAGGATTATGGCCGAATGGAAATCGTGGTCCAGCGGCAAGCGCCCCTAAAACAATCAATATGGCAAGTTTTTTCGCACACCAGCTCCTGAGCATCTCCTCATGTGTCAGCCCCCACGGGAGTCCGCAGGGGCTGGCGTAATCGCATTATGCTGCTAGGGAGCAGACGTCACTGTGCGGTCCATGAAGACAAGAATACGGTCCGAGATAAAGCTTAAATGCGTTTCCAGTGCAAAATGGCCTGCATCAAGAATATACTTCTCCACATTTTCCAGATCGCGTTCATAGGGATGCGCGCCTTCAACAGGGAAAATATAATCACCCTGACCCCAGACAATCAATGCTGGCGGCTGGTACTCGCGGAACAAGGCCTGCCATTTGGCATATTCAGGCACGTTGGTGCCGTAGCTGAGAAAGAGAGCAAGCTGGATATCCTTGTTTCCCGGCCTGTCGAGCAGGAACTGGTCATGGTACCAGTTGTCGGGGCTTACTAGGCTGACGGCGTCTTCGGGAATACCGTTAGTATATTGCCATGTGGTCACGCCAAGCTCAAAGAAAGCGCGCAGCTTGTCGCCGTTTTCTGCCGTTGGCTCAGCCCAATAGGCTTTGATCGGATCCCAAAACTCCTTTAGCCCTTCTTCGTAGGCGTTACCGTTCTGAATGATGAAACCCGTCACCCTCTCCGGATTTCGGGCGAACAATCGAAAGCCAACCGGGGCGCCGTAGTCCATCACATAGAGCACATATTGATCGATTTGCTTGGCGTCCAGAAAATATTCGATGGTCACCGCGAAATTAGCGAAGGAATATTCAAACTCATCCATTTTTGGCATTTCACTGGCTCCAAAACCCGGATAGTCGGGTGCCACAACATGGTAGCGTTTGGCCAATATGGGAATAAGCTCGCGGAACATATGGCTTGAAGTGGGAAAACCATGCAGCAGCACAATGGCAGGTTTGCTTGGGTCACCAGCTTCGCGATAGGCTATAGTCACACCATTGACTTCAAGTGACCGATATCGAACCGCCGAGATATTGCTATCGGCAGCGATTACCACATCGGCGACATTGGCATTAGCCATAAGCCCGGCGTCGGCGGTTACGGCAATGGACCACAAGCCCAGAGCCACAAATATCGCCAAAGCCAGTTTACTGATTCTCACAAATATGTTGGTACTCATCTTTCGTCTCCTTGCTTTTTGATAGCTACCACCCAGGAATGGACAGCAACCGGGTTTTAAGACCGCACGCCTCAGTCACGGTCCTCTAATTTCAAAATCTTTTCCTCAAGTTCTGCGATGCGTAACTCGTAGGGCTCCAGAATTTCTTTGAGCTCAGACACACCAAATTTCTGTGGGATATGCTGGGGACAATTGGAGTCCCAGGCGGTGATCCTGAAGATGATCGCCCGCTCGGGAACCGCATTATAATCCTGGTCGACCAGCTTCGCCAAAAGCACCGGGTCGTCCTCGATAACCTCGGCCATTCCCCATATTTTGATCCGGCGGCGATTAGCGTAATCCATCAGGAAAATGAAGGCTTTTGAGTTCTCTGAGAAATTTCCAGCTGAAATGAACTGCTTGTTGCCCTTGAAATCGGCAAAAGCAAGGGTCGTCGGGTCGAGGATTTTCAAAAATCCTTTTTTGCCGCCACGGTGCTGAATATAAGGCTGGCCATCTACACTGGTCGACCCGAGATAGAAGGAATCACGTTCCGCAATGAAGGCTTCAAGACCAGCATCAATACGGTCATGCCAACCGCCCTTCTCCTCCATTTTCACATATGCGGCCCGTGAACCCATACGCTCCTGCCAAGCCTTGACGGTGGGACTAAAGGCTACATCGCTGATTATCTTCTGCGTCATTATTATTCCTCTCAGATCCAGATAGCTGGTGTTATTTGAACCTCATCAAGTTGGGGTTCTGCTTGGCAAAACCCTCTTGCAATGCCTTGTTCAGATGGCGGGTGATGCTTCGAATCCTGCCTGTTACGATGTGAAATAAGCGATATCTGGAGGATGTGAATTGGTTAGCAGTCATCATTTCCAGATATGCAGCGCTTTCCTCGGTCATGGTTGCGTCCTTTTCAGTTTCTTTCCGTTGATCCGGGCATTACCGGCTCCGGATGAGATATAGTCTCTTGACGTTTCATTGATAATCCATGTATTTTGGATATTACTATCAATGATATGTTGATTATAGATGGACACATTTGATGGCATGCGGGTGTTTGCCAAGGTAGTTGAGGCGGGCAGCTTTTCGGGAGCAGCACGGCGGCTGGGCATTTCGAACGCGTTGGCGAGTAAATATATCGGGCAGCTGGAGAATCGACTCAAAGCACGGCTTCTGAACCGAACAACCCGGAAGGTAAGCCCGACCGAAGTAGGACGGGCCTATTACGATCGTTGTGTGGATATTCTTGAGCGCATCGGTGAGCTTGAAGATGCCGTACAATTGCAAATGGGCACACCGCGTGGACATTTAAGAATAGCAGGACCGCGCATCATTGGAGAGGAAGTGCTGGCAGACTGCGTCAATGATTTTCTGACCAAGCACGATCAAATCACTGTTGATCTGGTGCTTGAAGAGCGTCTTGTGGATATTGTTTCTGAGGGTTTTGATTTAGCCGTGCGCATAGGAAAACTCGAGGACAGCAGCTTGATCGCTAGACGAATCGCATCTTATCGTTATGTCCTCTGCGCCTCGCCCGCTTATCTTGAAAAGGCAGGAGAACCAACGCAGCCCAAAGATTTGACCACACATATCTGTATCATCAATTCGGTCATCAGCCGGTCCAATCAATGGGAGTTCCTGATTGCGGGTAAGCGGACCTCCATAACTGTGAAGCCCCGAGCGCGGGTCAATGCTGCCCGACCCATCCGGAATATGGTCGCCGCCGGTCATGGCATTGGTCTTTGTCTCTTGCCGATAGTGGAGGCAGACATTGCCGCGGGAAGAATGGTGCGCATTCTTCAAGACTTCGAGGCCTATGACCGGAGCGTCTATGTGATTTATCCCCACAGCCGACATTTGGCAGCCAAGGTGCGTGCCTTTGTTGATCACGCGGTGGATTGGTTCAAAGTTCTTTAATTCTGTTGCTGTTTCGCAGTAAAATTTTACCAATCATTATTCTGCACGCCTTAATTGGAAAGGATCAGAAAACCCGTGCCGCATAACATCACCATACGCCCGGCGATACCCGAAGATGCCGGGATCATTTTGACATTCATTCGCGATCTGGCGGCTTATGAAAAATTATCCGATCAGGTGCAAGCCACTGAAGAAGATGTGTTGTGTTCTCTATTTGGCGAAAAACCAGATGCCGAATGTCTGCTGGCAGAAGATGATGAGGGAGTCCAGGGCTTCGCTATTTATTTCCATAATTTCTCTACTTTCCTCTCCCGGTCTGGTATTTATCTCGAAGATCTTTATGTGCGACCCGAAGCCCGGGGCCAGGGCATTGGAAAAAGCCTGCTGGAAAAACTGGCGGCCATCGCCATCGAGCGCGGATGTACCAGGCTGGAGTGGGCAGTGCTCAATTGGAACCAGTCCGCCATTGGTTTTTATGAGAGTCTGGGTACCAAAATTCTGGATGACTGGCGCCTTTGCAGGATCGAAGGTGAGAAACTCTCCAGACTTGCCGAAGGGAACTAAACCCCTTCCACACTTATTTCTTTATTGGCATTTTGAGTGCAAGAACGCTAGAATTAGACAGGTCTGTTTATCTCGGGGAGTTGATATGCGCCGCAGCCGCAAACGCAATCATCTGGTTCGGAAAGCTTCCAAGCTTTTTGAAGCGCGAGGTTTCCATGCCACTGGCATTGATATGGTTCTGAGTGAGGCTGGCATCGCCAAAATGACGCTCTATAATCATTTCGCCAGTAAGGACGATTTGATTGCCGCTGCACTCAGACACAAAAGCCTCAAGGTCTTAAACTGGCTTGAGGACGAGTTAACCGCTCGTACCAGTGATCCGAAAGGTCGTGTGCTGGCCCTTTTTGACGCCTATCAGGACTGGTTTGAGCAAGATGATTTCAGCGGCTGCATGTTCCAGAAGGCGGCAGGCGAATTTCCGGCCAAAGACCACCCGGCCCACAAAGAGGCGGCAAATCACAAGCGTCGATTGTATGAACGTCTCACCCATTTGACCGAGGGTGCTGGCGCAACTGATCCAGCTCAACTGGCTGAACAATTGTTGCTGTTATTGGAAGGCGCGACTGCTATTGCCACCAGCACTGGTGCTACCATTGCGGGACGGCGGGCCAAACGAGCCGCCGAGATACTTCTCGCTGTCTAGTTCTCATGACTTTGATATAACCATTCCGCCCGACGATCTCTGTGCAGAACCGTTGGCGTCAAACCCGTTATTTCCTTACAATCCCGAATAAGATGTGCTTGATCAAAATATCCAGCCGCACAGGCAAGATAGGCCCATTTTGGCGAGGTCATGGCATCTGCCATCTGCATCAGAGCATTGAGCCGCAAAATCCTGAGAAATGTTTTGGGAGAAAATCCCAAATCGCCTTTTATTCGTCGCCTGAGATGCCGGGGCGATTGACCCAAGCTCTGGCAAAGCTCAGCAATTCTGCTCTCACCCGGAAAGGCTCGGAGTGCATTCAAAAGATTTGTTGTGGATTGCGGCTCTCGGATTTCCTTTTTGTGAAAAACGGCGATGCGGTCCCGGGACCAGTCAATCAAATGTCCAAACACTTCTTCGGGTGACTTTGTCGTTTCCAGCACCTCCTTGAGTTTTTCAAACTCAAGGCGTTTCATCTCGTGTGGGGCTTCAAAAGCATCCCAGTGCTCCTTGGGTGAAATGCCCAGAACCGGTATGCAATATTCTGTCTTGAAGGAAACGGCAGTCATTTCAAGACCGGGATGATAACCATAATATCTTGGCTTCCGAACCGGGCCAACGAGCACCAATGACCCTTCGGAATATGACCCATCCCGCAGGCGTGTGCGAATAAAGGCAATGCTGGTGCAATAATCTGGCAATACCAGATGACACTTATCGCCCCGGGTGAAATCAATCGGGGTCTCATGCACCCAAAAGCCCTCCAGAAAGAATCTCAAATCGACCGGAGGCCTGAATCGTCTGTACCCTCCCAAAATCCAGTCTGGCTCTGTAAGTTGCATGATGAACATCATGCATGAACCTCTCAAACAGGTTCAAGAAAAAGGCGTTGGAGCGAATTTTTTTTGCGGTAAGTTGAATTTATACCCACAGCAATCATGGCTCTAGGTGTCGAGGAAACTTCTCAGTTTTCTGGATCTGGATGGATGCTTTAATTTGCGCAGGGCCTTGGCCTCAATTTGCCTGATCCTCTCCCGGGTAACTGAAAACTGCTGGCCTACTTCTTCGAGTGTGTGATCCGTATTCATACCAATGCCAAATCGCATGCGCAAAACCCGTTCTTCACGCGGGGTGAGCGATGCCAGAACTCTGGTTGTGGTCTCCCGAAGATTGGAATGAATGGCGGCATCCAGCGGCAGCACGGCATTTTTATCCTCGATAAAATCACCAAGGTGGCTGTCCTCTTCATCCCCGATCGGGGTTTCGAGGGAAATTGGTTCTTTGGCGATTTTCATAACCTTGCGCACCTTTTCCAGGGGCATGGAAAGACGCTCGGCCAGCTGCTCTGGGGTGGGCTCATGACCCATTTCATGCAGCATCTGTCGTGAGGTGCGGACAATCTTGTTTATAGTCTCGATCATATGCACGGGAATACGGATGGTCCGGGCCTGATCGGCAATAGAACGCGAGATGGCCTGCCTGATCCACCAGGTGGCATAGGTTGAAAATTTATAGCCGCGCCGATATTCAAATTTATCAACCGCCTTCATCAATCCGATATTGCCCTCCTGGATCAAGTCCAGAAACTGAAGCCCACGATTGGTATATTTTTTAGCGATGGAAATCACCAGACGCAGGTTAGCTTCCACCATCTCGCGCTTGGCAATACGCGCTTCCTTCTCACCTTTTTGAACGGTGTGGACAGTGCGGCGAAACTCGCTCACATGAAGACCGGTATTGGCCGAAATTTCTGCTATCTGATCACGGATATTCTGAACCGTTTCTCTTTCGTCCGTGGCAAAAGCGTTCCAGCCCTTGCCTGAGAGCTTGCTCACTCGTTTCAACCAGTCCGCTTCCATTT
>JACZYI010000264.1 GCA_022571175.1 Pseudomonadota bacterium | reverse complement strand
TCTGATCCTGTGAGCAGGGCAATTTCAGCCGCCATCACTTCCCACTCGATTGGTTTGGCCACATAGCCATCCATGCCCGCCTCCAGATATTTTTCCCGGTCCCCGGACATGGCATTGGCGGTGAGAGCAATAATTGGCAGGGTCTCATAGCGCCCTCCGAGGGCTCGGATTTCTTTCATGGCCGAAACACCATCCAGCCTTGGCATCTGGATATCCATCAAAATCAAATCATAGTGGTCGGCCTGTACTTTTTTTACCACCGCCAGACCATCACCCACAAAGCTCGGCTCATGCCCCGCCCGCGTCAGCATAACGCGCACCAGCATCTGGTTAATTTCATTGTCTTCAGCCACCAGAATTTTGAGCGACCTTGTTGGTTTTTGATCCAGCTCAGAAGGAAGTGGAATGATCTCGAGCGCTTCATCCATGCTCTCTCCCAGAAGGGGTTGCACCAATTCAGCCAAAAGGGTTGAGCGTTTGGCAGGCCGCTTCAGGATAATATCCGCTTCCACTTCTCCCTGATCGTTCATCTCAACCAGTGGCTTCAAAAGTATGGTGATGGTTTTTGTATTGGTGGTTTTTTTCAGAATTTTCTGCCAAATCCCAAAGCGGTCTCCACTGATCGCAGTCTGGCAGACAAACAGATAATCAGGCAAGTCCGCCAGATCATCAAAGAGCGCACCAAAGGCGGTTTCAATCGCGGAATAATTCTCGGTTTCCATACCCCAGCTTGCCAGTTGGCGGCAAAGGACACCGCCCGCCAATTGCACCGGGTCAATCACTATAGCGCTTTTATGGTCGAGAATGGCTGGATCAAATTTCTGTACCGGTTGCTTTTCGGCCACATCCAGCCAGATGGAAAACTGAAAATCGCTGCCCTCGCCATAAATGCTTTCAACGCTGATATCGCCGTCCATGGCAGAAGCAAGCTCCTTGCAAATTGCCAGGCCCAGCCCAGTGCCGCCATATTGCCGGTTGGTGGAGGTTTCAGCCTGGCTGTATTTCTCGAACAAACGGGATATGGCTTCGTCCTTGATACCCATGCCCGTATCCCGAATATTAAACGTCAGCTGAACAGAATTTTCCCGCTTCCCCACTTGAGACACCTCAAGGCTGATAGCCCCAAAATCCGTAAATTTAACCGCGTTGCCAATCAGATTCAAAAGCATCTGACGCAGCCTAGAAGGGTCTCCTATCAAACGATAGGGGATAGCGGAGTCTACATAGAGGACTATATTGACCGATTTTTGGCCCGCCTGGACCGCAAAAAGTTCCGTCGCTCCCTCTACCAGCTCGTGAAGATTAAATTCGATCAGTTCCAGCTCCACCGCGCCCGCTTCCAGTTTGGATATATCAAGAATGTCATTGATGAGTGTGAGTAAAGATTTAGCTGAATCAGTGAGCGCAGTGGCATATTCATCTTGTTCCGCCGTCAGAACTGAGTCCTTCAACAGTCGAGCCATGCCCATAATGCCATTCATGGGCGTGCGAATTTCATGTGACATAACCGCCAGAAATTGCGACTTCATTTTACTGGCATGTTCGGCTTGCTCGTGCGCACCATGCAAATCATCTGCCAACATGGCCAATTCAACGCCCTGCTGTTCCAACCGCGACTGAGCATCTTCCAGCTCTGCCACACGGCAATTCAGGTCTTCTTCACGCTGAAGAAGCTGTTCCTGGATTTTTTTCTTCTCGGTAATATCCCGGGCAAGACAGACAATCCCTATTTCCTCAATTTTGTGGCTATCCATCAACCGGACCAGTTTCATATTCAAAAATCCCGGCTCTCCCTGGGCGGTGACATAGGCCAGCTCGCCGGACCAGATTTTGTCCTGATGCAAAACTTCTATGATTTCCACACCTTCCCGGAATTGCGGGTCATCAATATCCAACAGATCGGTCAGGCGACAGCCCAGCGTTTCTTCTTTGCTTTTGCCACACAAACTGGCAGCAGCCGGGTTGCAATCCAATACCCCGCCATCCAGGTCAAATACAAAAACCGCATCAGCCATTTGCTCAATGATCAAGGATTGCCGGCGAAGTTCCCGCTCTGCCAGCCTTCGCTGTGTCACGTTGCGGGCAACCCATAAATACATATTCCGGTCACTGGCTACATCTTCAAAAGGCGTAACCACCGTTTCCAGATATATTTTGCCCATTTCCCGGGTTTGCAGGCGACTTATTCTGGTGGCTGTGCCGTTTTCTCTGATAGCTTTCTCAAGGTTCTTTGCTCGCCGTATAATATCGCCTTTGG
>JACZYI010000263.1 GCA_022571175.1 Pseudomonadota bacterium | reverse complement strand
GGTCACACCGGCCTCGCTCGCGGGGGACTGGCTGACATCGGCCTTCGATCACAAGGCATTGACCGGTATGGGCAACGGCATTTCGGCCATCGAGCTTGAGACCATCAACATGCTCAAATCATTGCTGGGGCTGGATGACAGCTATACGGGCAGTTTTGTCACCGGCGGCACCATGGCCAATTTTGTCGGGCTTGCCATTGGCCGTCAGGCGCTGGGCCGAGCACGCGGTCTCGATCTGGCAGAGCAGGGTTTGTGGGCGGCCCCCAAAATCCGGGTGCTCTCGGCCAGCCCTCACGCCAGTGTTTTGAAATCCCTCGCCATGCTCGGCATGGGTCGTGCTTCCATGCATATTCTGGGCACCATGCCGGGGCGGGAAGCGCTGGATATCTCTTCCCTTGAAAAAGCGCTTGAGAATAATCCAGACGAGCCCACCATGGTGGTGGCCAACGCGGGTACGGTCAATACCGGCGATTTTGACGACCTGGAAGCGATTGGCCAATTGCACAAAAAATTCGGCTTTTGGCTGCATGTGGATGGTGCCTTTGGGGCCTTTGCGAGCACCAGCCCCGATCACGCTCATCTGACCCGTGGACTCAATGCGGCCGACAGTCTTTCTGTGGATTGTCATAAATGGATGAATGTTCCCTATGATTCCAGTATCCAGCTCAGCCGGAATTTGGGCGACCAGATCGATGTCTTCAAGAATTTCGCTGCCTATCTGGGTGAACCCGAGGTGAGAGCCGATAACTTCCTGCATCTGACGCCGGAAAATTCCCGCCGCTTTCGCGCCCTCCCGGCCTGGTTCTCCTTGAAAGCCTATGGCCGCAGGGGCTATCAGGATATTGTCTCGCGCAATTGCGCGGCCGCCCGGCGCATGGGGGAGCTGATTGAAACCCATAACAGGCTGAGATTGGTGGCTCCGGTGCGCTTAAATGTTTTTGCCTTTCAGGTAATGGGGAGCGAAAATCCCCTTGATTTTGGTGCCTTGAAAGCGCTGACTGCCAGGCTGGAAGAGGAGGGCACCACCTATATGAGCCCGTCCATTCTGAATGGGGACGCCATTATCCGGGGGGCGGTTTGCAACTGGCGCACAGACGTATCGGACGTTGAGGCGGCTTTTGAGGCACTGGTCGGGTGCCTGGAAAATAGCAGCCATGCAAATTGAACACTTTTTTGAGACCTTCTGATGCAATATGGTGATTACATATGAGCAAAATAGCCAGCATACGCCGGGGCGAAGAGCAGCCCTATCTCCGAAAACCACCCTGGATCAGGGTGAAGGCGCCCTCCGGGCCAGCCTTTGCTGAAACCCGGCGGCTGATGCGGGATTTGAACCTGCACACGGTCTGTGAGGAGGCCGCATGCCCCAATATTGGCGAATGCTGGAGCAAAAAACACGCCACGGTCATGATCCTGGGCAACATTTGCACCCGCGCCTGTGCCTTTTGTAACATCAAAACCGGTATGCCGGGCTCGGTAGACCCGCTGGAACCCGAGCATGTGGCCATGGCGGCGGCTAAAATGGGCCTCAGGCATATCGTGATTACCTCGGTGGACCGGGATGATCTGGATGATGGTGGTGCCGGTCAGTTTATCAAGGTTATCGAGGCCCTGCGCGGGACAACTCCCGAGACAACTATTGAAATATTAACACCTGATTTTCGCAATAAAAACAATGCAATGGAACCTGTTGTTAAAGCAAAACCTGATGTCTTTAACCATAATCTCGAGACCGTTCCCCGGCTCTACCCCACCATCCGTCCGGGCGCGCGTTATTACCATTCTCTGAAGCTGCTGGACAAAGTGAAAGAGCTGGACCCCTCCATTTTCACCAAATCCGGTCTGATGGTGGGTCTGGGCGAGAGCAAGCAGGAGATTTTCGAGGTCATGGATGATATGCGATCGGCGCAGATTGATTTCCTCACCATCGGTCAATATTTGCAGCCCACCAAGCGCCACGCGCCCATCAAGCGCTATGTGCCCCCTGAAGAATTTGATGATTATGCCCGAATGGCGCGAGCTAAGGGCTTTTTGATGGTATCAGCCTCGCCCCTGACCCGCTCCAGTTACCATGCGGGTGAGGATTTCCAGAAACTTCGCGCCGCCCGTGAAGCGCAGCTCCAATCCCGAAACGCCTGATTCAGCGCGGACTATGCCCAGATTTTCCGAAAGCCAGTTGCTGCCCTATGACCGGCAAGCGCTGTTTGATCTGATTGCCGATGTGGCCAAATACCCGGAATTTCTGCCCTGGTGCCTGGATGCG
>JACZYI010000262.1 GCA_022571175.1 Pseudomonadota bacterium | reverse complement strand
ACCTCCATTGAACTGCCCGGGCGTCCCGATTATGAGATCCTCGGCATCATCACCGCCGAATGTGTTTTTGGCATGAATATCTTTCGCGATATCATGGCTTCGGTGCGTGATATTTTTGGCGGACGGAGTGAAGCCACCCAGAAAGTGCTGCGCGATGCCCGCGAGGTCTGCCTCAGTGAGCTGCGCCAGGAAGCAGCGCTTCTGGGTGCCGATGCGGTTATTGCGGTGGATCTTGACTATCAGGAAATTTCCGGTCGCAGCAAAAGCGGCATGATTTTACTGGTTGCTTCGGGCACGGCCATCCGCCTGAAGACGCCCGATCGGCCATAAACCCGCTTCAGGAAAATTTACAAGCGGCCAAATATAATCCCGTTGACAGCGGGTTGAAATTTGGCCTAAGTCACTCTGCCCATTCAAAGGGGGTGTAGCTCAGTTGGTTAGAGCGCTGGCCTGTCACGCCAGAGGTCGCGGGTTCGAGTCCCGTCACTCCCGCCACTTACCTTCTCATCAAGCAAGTGTGACAGATGATATCCAGTCGGCGGGTGGCTCTCAACCCTTCTGGTGATATGGTCCAGATTCTACTTCCCACCGCCTAGTTCATTCTGGTAGGTTGTACGCCGTTATAAATCCGGCGACCGCCGCAAATAAATATTCATCGAGGAGCAAAGCCTGTGAATGCGTATCCTAAATTCCCAAATCGACTGCTTGTGCGTGCTTCCCTCAGCATCTTTCTGCTTGGCACTGCCAGCCTTGCCATGGCCCAGGATGTGCCTATTCTTCAGCCGGGCGCTCCGGGCGAAGCAGCGCGGGAACTCAGCGCTGAAGAGGCTATTGCCATTGCCAATGCCAGCTATTCACCGGGCGATGTGATGTTCATGCAAGACATGATCCCTCATCACAACCAGGCCGTAGAGATGGCTTCATTGGTGTCAGATCGCACTAACCGGGAGGAAATTCTCGATCTGGCCGGGCGTATTGATGCCTCGCAGCTGGATGAAATCAAGTTCATGCAAGAGTGGTTGGACGAGAGAGACGAAACCATGCCTGACCCAATGGCCTATGATGCCATGCAGGCTTCTCAATCCATGTCTGGAATGGCCTCACCGGAACAGATGAGCGACCTTGCTCACGCAGCGGGAATAGAGTTTGACCGGTTGTTTCTGAAATTGATGATTTTACACCATATGGGTGCGGTGAAAATGGTCGAGGAATTACTTAAACAACCAGGTTCAGCCTATGATCCGGTCTTGTTCGAGTTCACAAATGATGTCACCAACGACCAGAATTCAGAAATCGAGCGCATGAATGCTTTGGTGGCTAGTTTTTCCTCGGATCCCAGGTCCGGTCTGGCCCCCGGTTTTGCTGATGCCGGCCAGGCGATTATGAACTTGAGAATGGTTGCTTCACTGCCCAAGGCACCCGGATTTTTCAACCCCGAGAATCCCGCCGGACTGAGGCCGATTAAACCCTCAAAAGAATCTGATGCCGATGATAACGATGGCGATGATGATGGTGATGATGTCGATGGCGATGATGATGATAAAGTTAAGAGGGGTGATCGCTCACCCTTGTTGAGCTTTTCCAATACCGACATGGCGTTTTCTGGCGACAAATTGGTGGTCGGCAGCTATCACGGTTTTAACGTCTATCAATTGCAGGAAGATGGTGTGCCCGTCCTTTACAGTTCCGTAGTCTGCCCGGGCGGGCAGGGCGATCCTTCAATTATTGGCGATCTTTTGATTATCTCGGTTCAGGATAAACGCGCCCGTGTTGATTGTGGATTGCAGGGCGTCAACGAAGATGTAAGCGCCGAGCGTTTCCGCGGAATTCGCATCTTTGATATCAGCGACATTTCACGACCGGTGCAGGTAGGACAGGTCCAGACCTGCCGTGGCTCACATACACATTCGGTTGTCTCCAGCGAAAATGGCAAGATCATCGTCTATAATTCTGGCACCTCTTCCGTGCGCGATGAAAAAGAGCTGGAGGGCTGCGTGGACGAAAGTCCGGGTGATGATAGAACCGCGCTCTTTCGCATCGACGTGATCGAGATACCCATTGATGATCCCTCCAAAGCGCGCATCGTCAACAGCCCCGCAGTATTCGCCGACCCCGAGACCGGCCGTCTGGCGGGTCTCTGGCAAGGTGGCGACCATGGTGATGATACCCAGACGACCACTCAAACCAATATGTGCCACGACATCACAGTGTTTCCCGAGTTGCAGATTGCTGCTGGTGCCTGTTCTGGCAACGGCATCATTTTTGACATCTCCGACCCC
>JACZYI010000261.1 GCA_022571175.1 Pseudomonadota bacterium | reverse complement strand
AGCCTGAGTGGACAGATTACCCGTGCGGAACAAATCTTGCTCTCAACCGGTATCAATGCTGCCCGTGAAATTTTCCCGGGTATTAGCGCTGCTGACGCTGCTGCTTTTCAGAAAATGAGTAATTCGGAGAGGAAATTATTTCTGGATGGCACAGTTCTGAGGCTTCGTGGCTTGCTCGAGGACAACCCTGAAGATATAGAGGGCTGGCTGCGGGTTGCTGCCATTGAAGAGCTTTTGGGAAGATACCGCGAATCGATAGATTCGCTGATTCGTGCCGAAGCCCTGGCATCAGGAGAGCAAGCTACTGAGATTAGGGAAAAACGGGAAACACTGGAATCCCTCACGGAGAATGGTTAACGCAAGTCTTTGAATCCAAACGATTTGCAAAAGCATTAAATTTTAATTAAACTATCCTTGCTACCTTGAAAATGTATCAATCGGCGTCCTTGGGGGGCGCTTCTTTTGACGGTAGATTTATGGAAATAAAACCAAGCACCAGCCTGATTGCGGCACTTTCGCGATTTGCAGAAACTCGCAGGGATGTTCGCCCGGTACAGTCACGACCTGCAGCTTACAGATCCGAAGAGGAAATACAGAAGAGTAAAACGCTCAAACGAACCAAAGCTGTTACCCGTCCCAATGCGGCCCAGAGACTATCGGGCATGGCTGAAATAGAAAAAGCCAGACAGGCGGTAGCGGTGCTTGATGAAATTCCGTTAGTTCTGAAAAATACATCTCAAACAGGCGCGAGGCAGCCGGTGCCGCAATTGGGGCAAATCATCAATATCCTGGTTTAATGTCGCGCTATTCCTGATCGCCCTTTTTCTGGTATTTGATAATTATAGGGGTTTGTGCCAGTGCAAAGACCATGGTCAATGGTAGAAAGCCAAAGACCTTGAAGGAGACCCAGGTATCGGTTGAAAAATTCCGCCAGACAAATTCATTCACCAATGCCATAGCCAGAAAGAACAGCGCCCAGTTTCGGGTCAGCAGGGCCCAACCTCTTTCTTGCAATGGGGGAAAGGCAGCCTGGAGCAGGGATTTCAGGAAATGTTTCTGGAATAAAAGACCACCAAAAAGAATGACTGAAAAAATCCCGTTCACAATGGTTGGTTTGATTTTGATAAAAGTCTCGTCATCAAAATAAATTGTCAGGCCACCAAAAATGCCTACCACTGCGGCTGATATCCACAGCATGGGCGCGACTTTGCCCAAAATCTTCCAGGAGAAAAAAATTGAAATAACCACCGCCACCATAAAAGCGCCGGTGGCGACTATAATTCCCTTGCTTGAATTAACACCAAAAAAAATCAACAGGGGCGTCAGTTCAATGCCAAGCTTCAGCCATTGATTAGGCGCGGTTTTCTGCTCAGCCTCCTCTTTGCCAATGGAATCAAGATCGCTCATTTCGGGGTGTCCTCCAGGCCGGCTAGGGCTTGTGCGAAGGCGAGTGCGGAGAAGGGCCTTAAATCATCAACCGCTTCTCCGATACCGATCGCGTGAACCGGCAAGCCGAATTTATCGACGCAGGCCACAAGCACACCCCCCCGGGCGCTGCCATCCAGTTTCGTCATTATGATGCCCGACACTTGGGCCACCGCTTGAAAAACTTCCACTTGCAGCAGGGCATTCTGACCGGTGGTGGCGTCCAGCACCAAAACCGTGTCATGGGGTGCGGTTTCATCTTTTTTCGAAATGACCCTGATAACCTTTTGAAGTTCGTCCATTAATTCCTTGCGGTTCTGCAGCCGCCCGGCTGTATCGATTATCAGGATGTCCCAATCTTCCCGTTGGGCATGGATGTCGAGCAGTTCACGCAGAACTTCCAAGTCATCCGCATAAACAGCCAACCGCTCCCGCGCCAGCAATCCGGCGTCTTCCAGCCGCTCCAACTGCTCCTGGTAGCTCAACATGTCCCTGTTGTACAGCTTCTGCAGCGTGTTGAAGTTGGTCTTGATGGCCTCGTAGTTGGCTGTTTCCATGTAATGCTCAGGGTAGATGTCCTCGATGTATGCCAGTAGCTTGCCCGTGACGTTATTCAGCGGCAACCGGCAACTGTCCACGGTGTAGTTGTTGTCGCCCTGGGTCACGAACCAGCCCGCGTCGATGTCCACGACGCGGTGCAAAGTGATGCCGCATGACACCGAACGGCCCGTGAAGCAGTCGCGACGCCGAAAGCTAATAATGTCCCCCACCTGGACGTCGCGGCGCTTCAAATTGGTCTGCATAATAACCATGTCGCCGCAGTGCAATAGAGGCAGCATACTGCCGGTGCAGAAC
>JACZYI010000065.1 GCA_022571175.1 Pseudomonadota bacterium | reverse complement strand
CCTGCGACAAGAAAGTTGCCGCATAGCGCGAGAGCGAGACATTCATGGCTGACAAGGCCCCTGCTGATTTGAAGGAAAAGAGATCATTCTCAAGCGCCGCAAAAGCCAGGGCACCTGATTGATCGCCACTGCTAAGGGCAGTCGTACCAATCAGGGCGGTATCATCAAATTTAGAGAGCGCCATTTGAAGCGGATCCAGATTGACAGCGTTGACGACCTTGATATTTCTGGCGGCGTCCGCGGTATATTTATCTCCAATACCGAACATCGCCGAGAAGGTAACACCGGTGGAGCCAATATCGCTGCTATCGGAAGTCACGAGCAGACTTGCGCCCTCAAAGCCCGCTTTTTCGGTTATTTGCAATGCCCCCTTGCTGTCGAGGGTAAAAGTTAAGAAGGTTCCGAGACCGCCAGCACTGTTCAAGTCCGTCAGAACATCGTCATAGGATGTACCAACCACGCCCAGGCTGTATTGTTTCAGTAAATTTCCATTTCGATCACGGACCTCGAAAACCGTGGTCCCACCGGCGACCAAATTATGGTCTTCGGTGCCCAGCAAACCCGTTTCGTAAATACCTGGAACCGAACTTGTCACCAGGTCATTCATACCAAAAAAATGTGAAAACCCCCGGCCACTCCGGAGTGAGGGCGTGGTTGCATCGTCGGCAATGACAACACCGTTGGCGGAGTTGGTGGCAGTAAGATTTAAAACACCATTGGTCAAAGCCAGGGTTCCATCGCCCGCAAGGCCAGCATTTACCGAAGCTATAAGGGCATTCATATCGGCTGGCGGCGCGCCATCAAAATCAATAGTGGTTTTGCTGACAAGCTTGCTTGAGCTGTCCAAAATGACAAAGGTTACTTTTCCGGTAAAGCCGGGAGCATCACCACCAGTGAGAAAAGTCTGCGCTCCCACAAGACTGTTGGGTGGAGGGACTGCAGAATAGGCGTTATGAACCGCATTGAGCTGATCGGAAATCCCGCTAGACAGTTCCCCCAAGGCCAGGGACAAATCCCGGAAATCCTTGTCCCGCATATCAAGCAGGCCACGAATTTCACCGCTGACGATATTCTTGTCCAGCGAAATCGGCGTCCCGATGCTCAGGCCTGTTCCCCGATCAATCCGGGTAATCACAACGGGCGGGAAGATCGTTGCTGCGGTCACAGTGCCAGGTGCGCCGTAGGAAAATTCCCGGAGCTGGGTATCCAGTAGCTGGACGCCCGAAGTGGTAACAACCGTGACTGATCCATCGGTGTTAAGGGTGGTCCGGATATCAATGAGTTCTGCAATGGATTGGAGCGATTGATCCCGCAGGCTTTCGAGGCCCGATGATTCACCTCCAGTTGTTTTTTGCCTGCGGATTTCACTATTCAACAGGTCTACCCGCCTCAAGGCGTCATTCAGCCGCCCCATTTTGTCTTGAATCTGGGTGCTGGCATCGTTCCGCAAATCCTGGATGGCCTGAGACATTTTTGAGATTTCCCCGGTCATGTCCTCAATTGTTGCGATGGCACCCTGTCGCACAATGCCATCGGCCGGACTTAAAGAGAGCTCTGTCAAACTGGTGAAAAGTGCATCAATCCTTGCGGTCAGCGTTGAGGCAGAGTCGGGCCTGCCAAGAAGCGATTGAAAACGATCATGGAATACACGGGAAACCGTTGCCGCATTGGCATCAGAAAGCGCTGTCAGGCCCGCAGCTTGCAGAAACCTGTCAACGATCCGTTCCACATTAACAATTCTGACACCCAGCGAGCTTCCGCCGACGGTGATGTTTTCCTGGCGCGCAACCTGTCGGGAATAGCCTTCAGTGTTAACATTGGCGATATTGTTGGCGACAATACGCAGCGCCTCCTGGCTGGTAAAAAGGCCGGTCAGCGTGGTATTAAGCATGGCGCTAAGTGACATGGTTTTTCCGGTTTCCTGTTACTCAGAGTGCTCAGAACGCCCTGATTGTTCAGCATCGGCAGTTTTTGCCGCTTCATATTCAAAATGACAACCGGCACATAAAACCGATTGTGCCTGCGATATCATCCGCGTAACCGACTGATCTTTAATAATTTTTTCCAATTATCGGACCTTTGATTTTTTGCCCCTCAACTCGGGTACAGACCAGCTTGCCCAATAGGTAGCAAGGCCTGTGCCAGATACGCCCGGACAGGGAATTTTCTTGAAAATCGACTGTTTTTAAGACCTGGCCGGGCTTAGGGGGGTGGGGAGCACTTCGTCCAGTTGACGAAATTTATCGACAAAATCGCGCTTGCTCTGATCCACCGACTGGGCAAGCGCAAAAAATGAAATGCCGGCGAATGCCACGCCCGCAAAAATCCTGAAAATAGTCCTTATCATTATAAATCCCCACTGTTGTTGTGGGGGAAAACTTGCGGTCCGGGCAATGTCAATCAATCGTAAAGCCGGTGATTTTCTTCACACATGATTGATAAAGCCGGGCTGCAGATTGATTTTTGCAGACATGGCGGTCATTCTCGCCTTGGGAAATTTTAAGGCAGGAGCATTTTATGGAACTTCCCCTGGTCAATGCCGATGATTCAACCCTGATTTGGGCCATCCTGTTCGGTCTGGCGGCGCTCGGTTTCTGGGGCGAGAGAAAAGCCTGGGGCAAAAAACTCTCGGGCGCTATGATCGCCATCATTGGCGGATTGGTGCTCTCAAATCTGAAGATTATCCCCACCACCGCTCCCGCCTTTGAAACGGTCTGGACGGTTTTCATTCCGCTCGCCATTCCCCTGCTTCTGTTCAAGGCAGATCTGAGGAAGATATTTACCGAAGCAGGCCCGACTTTAATCGCCTTTCTGATCGGTGCTGCGGCTACTACAATTGGCGCAGTCCTGGCCTTTAAAATTATCAATCTGAGCGAAGCCGGAGCTGAACTCACCGGCATTTTCGCCGCCACCTATATAGGCGGTTCGATGAATTTCACCGCTACGTCACAGGCACTGGAATTTTCAAACCCCGACCTCCTGAGCGCCGCCATTGCGGCTGACAATGTGGTCAGCATATTTTTTCTGTTGTTGCTGGCCGCCATGCCGGTGCTGGCCCGGAAATTTTTCCCACCCATTGATATTGAGGCACTGAACGAGCGATCCGAGAGCGAAGAAGATACCCTCGAATTTAACCCGCTTGCGCTTTCATTTGCCATTGGCCTGAGTTTTTTGTTGGTAAAACTCGGGGTCTGGTTTGCTGACATAATCGGCATTTCTGCCTTCGCTATTCTGACCACTACCGCGCTGGCCGTTATGCTGGCTACCGCTTTTCCACGCTGGATGCGAAAATTAAGCGGTGATTTCGAAACCGGCACCCTGTTGCTTTATGTATTTTTTGGAACCATTGGCGCCGGAGCTGATCTGACCACTCTTGCCCAATCCGCACCCATACTGGCAGTCTTTGCCACCATCGTGGTCGGCGTGCATTTCATTATCACCTTTCCGCTGGCACGCCTGGCAGGGATAGGGCTGGCCGAGACCATTACCGCTTCAAACGCCTGTGTCATGGGGCCGGCGACCGCTGCGGGCCTCGCAGCCGGTAATAACTGGCGCAGCTTGATAACGCCCGGTATTCTGGCCGGAATTCTGGGCTATGCTATTGCCAGTTTCATTGGCATCTGGCTTGGCACCAGCCTCGGCTAGTCCTGATCCATAACACTGTCAAAGGGTGCTGCGGCCCCACCCGGCGGCCCTGACCATCGCCAGAAAAACCTAGCCTCTGGGGCCGATACCAAGTAAGAGGGTCCGGAACTCATTTTATCGCAGATAATAGCGACGGGAGGACAATATGAGATACGGAGCGATAACAATAATCGTGGTGAGCCTGGCAGGATTGACTTTTGCCGGAAATGCCAACGCGACAGATGTTTATGTCACCGTTTTCGGCAGCATAAATTTCCCCAACACCGGCAGCGCAGCCAAATTCAACCCGGGCGACCCTGACGCAGATCCGGTGGTTGAGGATTCTATCACCAGAGGAACGCTCGCCCGGAACACCAATTATGATCTGGGCGCTGCTGTGGGTTTCGTGCCCTGGGAAGACGATATTGGCCGACTGAGAATTGAGGGCGAGATTTCCTACAAGAGCGGAAACCTCGGCGATCTGGTTCTGTTTGATGCCGTCCGTTTTTCCACCGGCAGCCAGAATGTGGTTTCCTTCATGGTCAATGGCTATATGGATTTCAAGGAACTGGGCGGACGTTTTACACCCTATCTGGGGGTGGGTGCAGGCGTTGCTATGGTCAAAACTGACCTCACTTATATTGGCTCGGACGTTTTTGACGCCGATCCGGCCCTGCGCTGGGACATGGATGGCTCCGATAGCGTATTTGCCTTTCAGGTTATGGGGGGCGTGAGTGTGCCCATCTCGGGCAGGCTGACCGGTTATGCGGAAGTGCGCTATTTCCGATCCTCAAATTCTACCGTGGCCGTAACCGAACAAATCGTTGGCGACCCGGCGGGTACCTTCACCACCCGTTATGCCACGATTTTGACCCGCTTTGGTCTCAGGTTCGGCTTCTAGAGTTTTCTTTATAAAGATAATAAGGGCGCTGTCGGAAATGGTGGCGCTCTTTTTTTCGCTTGATAATGGGGGCCGCTAATCCATTCTCAGAGTGCCGCCCCAGGTCTTCAGCCAGGCCCGTTGGGTTTTGTAGTCTGGCATGGTATGGGCAACCAGCGCCCAGAAGGCCCGGGAGTGGTTGTGATGCCGAATATGCGAAAGCTCATGCACCACCACATAATCAAGCACCTCCAGCGGCGCCAGTATCAGACGCCAGTTCAATTTAATGTCGCCCTTGATGCTGCAATTCCCCCATTGGCTTTTGTAGAAGCGCACCTGTAACGACCGGCACTCAAGACCCATAAGGCCCGAAAATTTCCGCACCCGATCCTGCAACACATCCTCCGCCTGCCCCCGGAACCATTGCTCTAATTGTCTACGGGTTTTTTTCACCAAATTCCCGGCCGCCTGCCCACCCCGAAGCGTCAGAGTGATAAACGGACCATCAAGCCTCACCTCTTTGTTCCGGCCATCCACAATTTGAAGCACATAGCTTTGGCCCAGATAAAAAAAGCTTTCCCCACTCTCGAAAAGCTTTGCCTCATAGGGTGGGATGGCTGACTGCTCTCTGATTTTTTTTGCGATCCAGCGGGTTTTTTCCTTCACCAGACTGATGATTGTTCGCTCGCGAGCACGCGCAGGCACCAACACTTCCACTTTTGCCTCATGGACCCGAAGCGCCATGGAGCGCCGTCTGGGGCTGCGGATAATAGCCACCTCCGTGGGTCCAAGCCCAGCGAGGTTAATGGAAAGGCTGTTGGGGTATACTGGCATAAAACCCATCATCTACGGTGTGAGTAAAGGGATGACCGTCCGTGGCTGGCCAGGAAATATACCCCCCAGCGCTCGGGCTGCAACCCAGCCAAACATAAATCCCATTTGACCCCCCATGACACCGCGCACATACAACCATGCGTCTCTTTCGCATACTTGCTTGAATTGCCAAAAACAGCAAGCGAGGCTTCATGAAGAAAGCAGCGCCCGAGCAGTCAGACCATGAGAAAGTGTAAATTGGATAAAACACTGCCAAAATATAGAAGGCTAAATCTTTGGGATTGATCGGCTAATTCCACTCCGGCAGAGTTATTATCGCACAGCCCCTATGTTCGGACAGCAGGAAGAATGTCCTCCGGCACATAATGGTCGCGGGCGGAAAATGTACCACTGGTGCTATAAGCCCCGCCGTAAGTCAGGATCAACAGATCAAGCGAAGGCACGCCAATAATCTGCTGGCCACCATTACCGCCCGCAAAGATGGCTTCCTGATCAAACTAATTAGCACGATAACTCCCGGATATCCCTTTGCCTGCCCAGAATGTAAGACTAACTACCAAGGCGTTGCAGACTATGGCGACGGAGAATGAGATAAACGGTTAAAACATCACCCCCTCACCTAGCCCCAATCCTAACGGTGTGTTCATCGCTGCTTCAGATGGATTTTTGTAGTGTTCATCATCGATTTTGACATTGCAGGGCAAAAAGATTGGCCCCAAGCAAAAAACCAGGAGGGCCATATGAAAAACTCCGGCGTGACGAAATTCTCCCTGACGTTAATGGCAACGGTAGCCGTAATTGGAATCGCTACCGCCGCATCTACCAATGCCCAGGATGGTGAGGTTTCACCGGAAGTTATAGCAGCGGTTGAACGGCTTATAATGAACATGCGCCAAAGCCGTTTTGACCGGCATTCCTGCGGCTCTGCGCCACGCTTTCCATCGAGCTATGACAATGACACCTTAAGCCGCCTGGCCTCTCGCTCGAACCAGTGGTACGGCTGCATGGCCGATCATGTATCCGATCTTCAATATGAAGCGGAAAACGCCGGCTATAATCTGGAGGCGGCACTGCTGGATGTACCAATCAATCACGCCATCTGGCCGCGGGTAGCGCGCACGATTGAATTTTATAATGAGCGCGCCACACGATCACTGGAATCAGCGCAAGATGAATACAGCTCCCAGCAGTCTCGTGCCCAGACTTTTGTGGATAATGTGAATAGCGCGCGCCAGAAGCAGGAGACCTGGGCGAGATTGCAATATGGCATCGAATGCGCAGGCGAGCAGATCCAGGCCACCACCATGTATAACCCTTATTCCACCGGTTATGGCACTAACCCTTACGGATATAACAGCTATAACGCTTATGGCAGCTACGGTAGCTATGGCACTTACGGCTACACCGCGCCATCATTTGGCCTGTTTGATTCAGACGCCTGCATTGAGCGCAAAATGGCCGGCATTCAGACCTCACCCTATGATTATTACCCCTCTTATTATTACACTCCCAATTATTATTATGTGCCGCAGGACCAAGTGACCGTTAACGTGGACACACACGTGGATGTGACAGTGGTGACCAACGATTATTGATTGATATAGCCTGTCCTAGAGCGAAAAGGCCGGTTCCCCCACCGGCTTTTTCTTTTGACGTTTGAAGTCAGGAGCGGGAACAGACCGGTCAGCAAAGTTTTCGTTTCTGGATATACAAAAGCAGAAAATATATGCCAATGGCCGAGGTAATATGTTTGATCGAGTGGCTACTCAAGATTTCATTTAGGGCCCGCCAGATTTTATAATCGAAGACCCCAAATATTTTTAATACCGCGCACATGCAACCATGAGTCTCTTTCGCATGCTTGCTTGAATTGCCAAAAACAGCAAGCGAGGCTTCATGAAGAAAGCAGCGCCCGACCTTATTCTGACCAGACGGCCAGTTCATTACCGTTTGGATCCAGAAAGTGGAATCTCTCTCCGCCGGGAAATTGAAAAATCGCTTTGGTGATTTCTCCGCCAGCGCGCTCAATTTCTTTCAGTTTCCGGGCGAGATTATCGGCATAAAGCACGATCAAAGCACCCGGCGATGAGACCTGAACTTTATCCGCTCCATTAAAACCGCCATCAATGCCTGCGCCTGAAAAGCTCACATATTCCGGCCCAAAGTCGGTAAACTCCCAACCAAAGACCTGATGGTAGAATTTTTTTGTCCCGGCAGCATCGACCAGAGGAAATTCGATATAATTGATGCTGTTATTTTTTTGACCCACTTGCCTCTCCTCAGTCTCGATAACAAATAAATTTGTGCCCGGAAGGACACGGCTACAAATTGATTCCTGAATTCAGTATAATAATCTGAAAGCCATTATGGCAAATTTCAAAACATCCCTGACAGGATTGTGATTCATTCTGATGTTCCATTTCCTGCACTAATGGTGCACTCTGCCCGGGCTCTGAGTCTGGAAACATTAAAAATATATTTTTGGGAGACTGCGAGATGCGAACACGGGTTTTGATGACTGTCAGTATTCTGGCCATAACATTGCTGGCGGCTTGTTCCAGTGAGCCAGAGACCACTGGGGAGAATGACATGGACGCCAACCTGCTGCTGGCCGAATGGGTGGGGCCCTATAATGGCGTGCCAGCCTTTGACAAAATGGATCTGACGGCCTTGAAACCCGCGCTCGAAGCCGGTATGGCCATAAGCCTCGCTGAAATTGATGCCATTACCGCCAACCCGGACCCTGCCACTTTTGAAAACACCATTCTGGCCATGGAACGGGCGGGTGCTGACCTGGGTCGGGTCTTTTCTTATTTTGGCATTTGGTCCTCCAACCTCTCCTCCCCCGAGTTTCGCGACATCCAGCGTGAAATGAGCCCGCTCCTGTCTGAATATTCCTCCAAGATATCGCAGAATAAGGCCCTTTTTGATCGCATCCGAACCGTTTACGAAAGTGACGCCATGGCCTCCATGCGACCGGATCAGCAGCGCCTGGTATTGCTCACCTATGAAGGCTTTGCCCGGAATGGTGCCACGCTCGATGCGGAAGCCAAAGAGCGTTATGCCGCCATCAATTTGCGCCTTGCTGCCATCCATACCGAATTTGCCAATAACGTGCTGGCCGACGAGGAAGGCTATGTAACATACATCAGTGCTGACCAGCTTGGTGGCTTACCCGAATCCTTCATACGAGCGGCCGGGGCTGCAGCCACCGCCCGTGAGCATGAGGGCGAATATGCCATCACCAATTCGCGCTCGTCCATGGACCCGTTTTTGACTTTTTCCCATGAGCGGGATTTGCGCGAGCAGGTCTGGCGCACCTATTATAACCGGGGAGATAATGGCGACGAGTTTGACAATAACGCCATCATTGCCGAAATCCTCCAGCTCCGCCATGAACGTGTGGGTCTGCTCGGCTACGACAATTACGCCCAGTGGCGGCTCGAGAACCGCATGGCCAAAGCGCCTGAAAATGCCTTTGAACTGATGAATGCGGTGTGGGGAGCTGCAACCGCCCGGGTGGCCGAAGAAGTGGCTGATATGCAGGCCCTGGCCGAGGCCGAAGGCGCGGATATTACCATTGAACCCTGGGATTATCGCTACTATGCGGAGAAAGTGCGCCGGGACAAATATGACCTGGATTCGGACGAGATCAAACAATATCTGCAACTGGACAAACTGACGGAAGCCATGTTCATGGTGGCAGGCGAACTGTTTGGTTTTGCCTTTACGCCTGTGGAAGAAGGTTCTGTGCCGGTTTTCCATCCGGATGTAAAAGTGTGGGAAGTGACCAACCGCATGAGTGGCGAGCATATCGGCCT
>JACZYI010000260.1:1685-2300 GCA_022571175.1 Pseudomonadota bacterium | reverse complement strand
CCTTGGGTAGCGTCTATGCGCAAGGGCCGGGTGAGGTGGGGGACGGTCGTTATGAGCATATGGCCTGTTTTTCATTCCATCCGGTCAAGACCATTGCCATGGGCGAGGGTGGGGCCATCACCACCAATGATGAGCGTCTGGCACACACCCTGCGCAAGTTTCGCGATCATGGACTGGTGAGAGACCCCGAGTGTTTTACGGCCTCGGGTGGGGGCTTTGATGAAGACGGCACGATCCGTCCCTGGTTTCTGGAGCTCCAGACGCTCGGATATAATTACCGTGCCAGTGATTTGCATTGTGCGCTCGGTCGTTCGCAGCTCAATAAAATTGATGAATTTATTGAAATTTCTGATTGGGGTTTTATTAAAGAAAGAATTCATGAGTTACCTCCCCCAAATCTTAAGAGTATATCATCTATTATTTCTGATGTCCAAGATGGAAAATATGCAATACCTATTTTTCAGCGAGAATTTACTTGGAATAGAAGACAGGTAGAAGAACTTTGGGAATCAATTTTCCAAGGTTTTTTTGTGGGTTCTATTCTAACATGGAATTCTGATGAACAGTTTGTCACAATTCCCGTTCATGGTGCTCCTGATCTAAATAACCCAACTG
>JACZYI010000260.1:0-1675 GCA_022571175.1 Pseudomonadota bacterium | reverse complement strand
TGATGTATTCAGTGATTATGCCCAAGCAATAGTGCCCGTATCCCGCACCGGTTTTTCCCATCCCGCCTGGCATCTCTATTCCCTGTTGATTGATTTTGAAGGTATTGGAGTGACGCGCACTCAGGTGATGAAAAATTTACACGCAGCTGGCATCGGCACTCAGGTTCATTATGCGCCCGTCCATAGCCAGCCTCTCTACCGGCAGCAGGGGCGCAACCTCCACTTGCCTGGTGCAGACGCTTATTATGCCCGGCAATTATCCCTGCCGCTCTATCCTGCGCTCAGACGCGGCGATCAGGATCGGGTCGTGCGTGGCTTGGTGGAAGTGTTGGGCCTTGAAGATCAAACCAGACAGACCGCCGTTCGCTGACATTTTCATTTCTTGGCTCTTTTCCCTCTCCCATGTAGCCCAAAAATAAGGGCCGCCGAAGAGGCCCTCGTCAGAGCGTCTGTGGCAGAATGTTAGTCTCGTTTATTCTGCTTTTATTGCTGGAAGAGCGTCAGGATGGATTGAGGTGCCTGGTTGGCAATGGCCAGCGCCTGGATACCCAACTGTTGCTTCACCTGGAGCGCTTGCAGGTTTGCACTCTCTTTGGCCAGGTCCGCATCCACCAGATTGCCGATGCCCACTTCAATCACGTCTGAAAGTTTTTCAGCGAAGGAGCGGTTTTGCTCCAGTGTTTTTGCCCCGACGCCAAGCTTGGTCAGAACCGAGTTGACACTGGTCAGCGCGGCAACGAGGTCGGTGACCGCAGTGCTCGCCGCGGTTTGGGTGGCAATGGTCTGGCCCGCAGTGATGGTGATATTACCGCCGCCAAGGGTCAGGTTTTGATGCGCAATGGTAATGGTTTGGGTGGCATCCGGGTTGGTGATGGCAATCACCGCGTCGGTGCCGTTGTCTATCAGATTGGTGCCGTTGAAGGTGGCGTTACTGACGATGGTGGCCACCTGGTCGCGGAGCGCGGCAAAATCTTCTGCCAGCGCGGTTCGGCTGATGGAGTCGAGGCCCTTGTCGGCTGCGGCCACCGCTTTTTCTTTCATTTCAATCAGCAAATCGGAAATGGTACCGGCTGCTGCCAGTGCCACATCAACCACGCCGAGAGACCGGTCAAGGCTTTGCTTGACGGCACTGAAGCCACGCAAATCAGCGCGAAGCTTCTGGGCGATGGAAAAGATCGCCGCATTGTCTTTGGCCGAGGCAATTTTAAGACCGGTATTAATTCTGTTTTGAACGGCCGCTAAAGCGCGTGCGGTAACGTTCAGATTTCTGAGTGCTGATAGGGCACTCGGGTTGACATTGACTGAGAAGGCCATCCGAAGCTCTCCTGCTTATTTTATACATTCTGCTATGCCATCTTTTGATGGCGCCCCTATAAGAGCAAGTGCCGTGCCAACCGTGCCAACGTCTAAGTTGTTGTAATCACAGCTGTTTATTTAATAATGGAAGGATTTGTTAAGGCCCCCATGGGCAACTATGACCGGGGTGGGAATATTTTAGTGGGTAGCTTTTGTCGCGCCTTTATTTCGCTCAATCGCCACTTATGCGGCGTAAAGCCTCAGTGGCGTCTGAACGAAACAAAAAGTGTGGCGGAGCTGCGGCAAGCGCGCCAATTCTTGCGCTCCAATATAATCAGGACGTCGGCGATAATGCGCCGCAAGGCTCGGTGCCGTCTGA
>JACZYI010000064.1 GCA_022571175.1 Pseudomonadota bacterium | reverse complement strand
GATGTCCTTGAGAGCTAACCCCAAAAGCGGTCCGGGCAGGTCTTCGGGGTTGAGAATTGTCAGGCCATCGGGCTTCTGCATCTCACAGGCTATTTTCGCCAGTTGCCGGTTGGGGGCAAAGCCAATGGAGCAGGTGATATATTTGCCAATATTATGGGCGAGTCGGGCCTTGATGTTGCGGGCCAGGGTCACCGGATCCTGAATATCCTTCGCCTCCAGTTTGCACGACAACTCGTCGATTGAACACACCACATCGATGGGGATTTCATGGCTGATCTGGTTCAAAAGCGCATGATGGGCGCGCACATAAATATCCGGCTTTTGGGGGATGAGCCGGATGTCCGGGCAAATGCGCCGCGCATCGGTGACCGGCATGGCGGTGGTGACGCCAGCCTGCTTTGCCAGGGCGTTGGCGGCAATGACGCAGGTGGCGGTGGTATGCTCAAACGGGATGACGCCGATGGGGTGCCCGTGCAAAGACGGGTCAATCTGCTCTTCAACTGCGGCAAAAAACCCGTCAAAATCAATATAGGCATATTCAATGGTGTCAGGCTTGCGCACGGGCTGTCCAGAGTCAGAATTCAGGACAAAAGAGTAGAACAAAATAAGAACACCTGGTCAACAAGGAGTTTCGGAAAAGAGCTAACAAATGGCGTGGACGGGCGTCTACCGCTTTCATGGCCGGGGGCATTTCCATACCCCATTGGCAGGAATCTGGTATAGTCTCTGACCTACGGAGAAAAGCGATGCTTTACAGAGTGCTGGCCGATGTGGCGGTGGTGGTTCACCTGTTGTTTATCGTTTTCGCCTTTTTGGGCGGCCTTTTGACCTTCCGTTGGCCCGGAGTGGCCTGGGTCCATGTGCCGTCGTTTCTCTGGGGAAGTGCCATCGCCCTGTTCGGCTGGATCTGTCCGCTGACCTATCTGGAAAATGACCTGCGCGCCAAAGGGGCGGTCGAGGGCTACGCCACGAGTTTCGTTGAAGAGTATATACTGCAGCTTGTTTATCCGGAACGGCTTTTCGGCGCTTTTCCGGAGAGTGGTTTCATCGTGATTGGTGTGCTGATTTTTGCTTTCAACGCCATCGTCTACTGGCGGTTTTTAACGCGCCTGCGCCCGGGATTGTAGCGGCGCATCAAATGCGCTGCCTTGACCTGAATTCGGATACATCATTGGCCGGGTAGAGTCCGCTTCTGGCACGGTCTGGACCTTCCTGGAAATGATCTGTGCTGCCCAAGTTGGCGCAATCATTTCACGCCATTTCTTGCCGCAGCTCTCACATCTCAATCTTGAATTCCATGAGCTTTTGCCCCGGAGCGCGGGTTTTGCCTACCCACCAGTGGATGGCATAGAGGGATAAAATCAGAAGCGGAATCTGTACAATGCTTCCCTCGACGCCAAAGGCACCACCACTGAGCCAGTCCGGCCCGACCGGTGTTTGTGAAATCAGGCTGGGGGCAGTCATGCCGCTGGTGGCAAAGCCGAATATGGAGGACTGGAAAAAGTTCCAACCCAGATGAAACCCCATGGGCAGCCATAATTGCCCGGTTTTCAGATAACCATAAATCAAGATAGGCGTCAGGATCGCGATCAGAAAACTGGAAAGCAGTGTGGCATTGGGGTTTGAGTAATGGAGAAAACCAAACAGCAAGGATGTGCCCACAATGGCCCATATCCAGCCCGCTCCTGCCGCCACATTTTGCAAAATATACCCGCGGAAAACCAGCTCCTCCCACCAGCCGACCGCTACCATCAGTGCAAAATAGGAGAAAATCAATGGCAGGGCAGTCATCTGAAAGGAAACGTCCGGTCCGGTGCTGTCGGTCCACCAGCTCAGGCCATTAAATTCTATCATACCGGTCCAGAGCAGGAGAAAAAACATATCGGCCATAATGAGTGCACTGATAATAACGCCGAAAATAATATCCATAAAAGCACACCGGTCCCATTTGAGGCCGAGCCCGGTCATGGGTTTTTTATCCAGATATTTCCGTGCGATGAAAACAGCAACGGTCGCGCTAAAGGCCAGAATGTACAGTGGAATGTTGCTGGTTCGGGGCAGGCCGCCCAGAATTTCCCTGATGCCGAATATGGCAGCGCCGTCGATGGCGATAAAAATGACTATAAAGCCCGCTATTCGCCAGCCAGCCCTCAGGATGCTCGTCTCGGGGTTGATAAAATACTTGCGCATGATCATGCTTCCACTTTGACAAGATTATTTGTTATATCGTTCCGATATATGATTGCTAGTGGCTTGTCAAGCGGGGACGGGTTTTGTGGATAGCTCCACGCGGCCTTTTCTCAGGGGTACTACAGATTTTTGCCTCAGGCCTGATTGTACCCGTTAAATCACCGGCTCCAGTGCCGCGATCAGCCGGTCCACCTCTTCCACCCGGTTATAATGCGCCATGGAAACCCGGATGATGCCGTGCTGGCCGGCCAGCCCCAGACTCTCTATCAGCCGCCGGGCGTGAAAATCGCCGTGGCGAATACCAATGTTATGGCTATCAACGGCAGCGACGATCTCCCTCGAGTCTTTGCCCGCAATCTTGAAACTGATGATGGCAACGCGAGTATTTTTATCCGCTGTATCGGGGCCGATGATGCTCACACCCTGCCTGGAGTTAAGAAAATCGAGCAGGCGGGTTGCCAACCCTTCTTCATGGGCCGCGATATGCTCAAAAGCTTTCCTCAGGCTTTGACGCTCGTCCAGATTGTCACCGCCATTCCTCTGGCCCAGATCAATCAGATAATCAAGGATGCCAAGCGCTCCCCAGGACAATTCATAATTGGGGTTGCCGGGCTGGAATTTATAAGGGATTTTATCATGGGGGGTATATTTGTGATTGTTGCCGGGTAGGGCCAGAAGATGTTCGGCGCGGCCATAAAGGGCCGCATGATGGGGTCCAAAGGCCTTGTAAAAACTGAAGACGTAAAAATCCACGCCCCACTTTGCCACCTCGATCAGCCGGTGGGCGGCATAGGCCACACCGTCAACCACCACCTTTGCGCCAGCCTCATGGACCATCTGGGTAATCTCGGCCACCGGATTAATGGCACCTAAAATGTTCGAGACATGAGTAAAACAGACCAGTTTCGTCTGATCGGTCAAAAGGGTTTTGAGTGTTGCGGGCTCCAGCGCATGATCCGGCCCTTCCACCGGCCAGTGGATTAGTTTGATGCCGCGTGTTTCCAATAGCTCCCAAGGGCCAAAATTTGACTCATGCTCGGAGCCCGAGACGATGATTTCATCGCCGGGGCCAAGCGTGCGGGCACAATTTCCGGCCAGCATCTGGAGGAGCATGGTAGTGGAGGCGCCCATAATAATTTCTTCCGGGCGCGCAGCTCCAATCAGGCGGGCGATACCGGCTTCGGCTTCTCTCAGGCGCTTCAGCGCCAGGGCGGATTTCGAATAGCTGGCCCCGATCTGCACGCTGCTGGTGAGCAGATAGTCTCGAATTCTCTCGGCCACCCGACCCAGCACCAGTGCACCGCCCGCATTGTCGAAATAGATAAAATCATCCGCCTTGAGGGCAGGGAACTGGTGGCGTGCAAATTCAAGATCAAGGGGCATGATGTGGCCTTGTGAAACATAATTGGAACGCCGTTTTATAACCACTTCTCCCTTAATATAAAGTGATCAGTTGAAAGCGGATTTGGCAAGGAGCCTGAAAAGGCGTATTATTGGCAACTGATGATGGAGAGGAGTGATGGATCGCTTCTTTATAGTATTTTTCCTCGTGGCAGGGCTCACCTTTGGGCTCACCGCCTGCGTCACCCAATATGGCGACAATAGCCTGACCGGCGGTGTTCGGGTGGTTCAGATTGATGACCTTACACTTGAGATAACCGGAACGGGCAATCGCTATACTTCGTCAGAAGTTGTTGCTGATCATGTGTTCCTGCGTGCGGCTGAAGAAACGCTCAAGCGGGGCTATGTCTATTTTCAGGTGCTGGACGAAAACAACAAAACGACGGCCCAGGCCGTAACGCTGGCTCCCATAAGCACGGGATCTACCAGTTCGAGTTCTACTACCAAGGACGGCGTGATCATTCACTCCTACACCGTGTATGAAGATACCACCATGGGTCAGACTTTTACGGTGGAACGCGCCACAAGCCGTATTGTCATCAGGCTCTATGGGGAGATAATCTCCGACAATCCGGCGGGCAATATCTACTCCGCTTCTGAACTGCTGGCTGAACTCGGGCCAAAATATCTCCACTGAAGCTCTGGTTGAACCAGACATTATCTGCTGGCCCATACGGGGGAAGCTGAAGGCATAAGGCCGGTTGCTTTTAGCCGGCGCGTTCGGACTCGCGCAGCAGATTCCCATAGTCTGGTATCCGGACTTCGCGACGAACAAAGTGAACCAGTCCCGAAGCCTCCAATTCAGCGATCGTTCTGGATAAAGTCTCGGACCTGGTACCAATCATTGAGGCAATTTGCTGTCTTTGAAGCGGCAGGGTCAGGGAGAACTGACGGTTGTCGCCGTTGGCATAAAGATGTTCCCCCAGAATGATCAGGAAATTGATCAGGCGGATGCGGACCGGGAGTTGCGGGTTTCGCAATAACAGACCGTCTGCCGGTCCTCGATCACGCGAGATAGTTTTTAAAAATCGATGCGCCAGGCTGGGTTGAGCCTTCATCATGGCGATCAAATCGCTGGCTGGAATCAGGCATACACGGCACGCTGTTAATGCCAGCGCCGTGGCGGCGTGCGCCTGTTCTGCAAAATAACTGCGCCAGCCGATGGTCTCGCCATCCATAATCACACGAAACCCCACTTCATTGCCGGCGCGGTCAAATTGGCGCAGCAGAATATTACCTTGTTCAATACAATAAATACCTTGGGGATCGTCGCCCTGATGGAAAATTGACTCGCCGGGCTGATAGTCAAAAGTACGCTTTGCTTTACTCAGATAATCAAGGCCAGCGGGCTCAAGTCCAGCCCATTCCACCTGCGCGCAAGTGGAACAATTCACACAATTCAAGGCCACAGACTGCGACTTGCGCATGTTCCAAGTCCCCCCTTCAAATACTCAAGCAGTTAACTTGATAAATGTCAAATATTCAGATGCAAAATATCAAATAAAGATGTTCAGAGTATGTTATATTACATATTCAGTAATAGATTTAAGCATTAAGAACAAAAACAATTAAAATTCATAAATTTGACATTCATCAATCATATTTCCCGGGATCAATCGTAACTTCATCACATGATCACATGGCAAAACAGCGTAAATCAGAAGGAGGGCTGCAATGACCAGAAAAATGTTTAGTAGAATACTCGGAGCCGCTTCTGCCTTATCACTTGCCTGGGCGTTCGGTACGGGAGCGGTCTTGGCCCAAACCACTGAAAACGACCCCGTCAGCATAACAAATATTCCCTTTCTGGACATGCCTTTGGAAACGGCCTCGGAGAAGAGCCCTTATTATGGGCCCGTTACAGGGGCAGGTGCTGCTGCTGGTCAAAACGGTTCGCCCAAACATTTGCCGGACAGTATCTGGCATTTGGCGGGGTATGCCCAGGCGGGCGCGTTTATCACCAACGGGGACAAAAATGACTCCTTCATGGAGGGCAAGTTCAGCCCGGGCTTTCACTTTCTCTATAAGGAAGTGATTATGTTTGAGGCCGAGCTTGAAATCGAAACCGAAGACGGCGAGACAAAAGTCGCTCTGGAATATTCGCAGCTTGACTGGCTGGTGCTCGACAATACCACGCTCATCTTTGGTAAATTTCTGAGCCCGATTGGCCTGTTCCGGGAAAGATTACACCCTGGCTGGATCAACAAGCTTCCCTCGGCCCCGGTTGGTTTCGGCCATGGTGGTGTGCAACCGCTAAGCGAAATTGGTTTTCAGGTTCGGGGTGTTATGCCGCTATCCAGTGGCGAGCCCTTTGAGAGCGCGCGCATCACCTATGCGCTGATGGTCGGCAATGGCCCCCGACTGGGCCATGGCGGCATTGAACTGGAAGGATTTAGCGATGACGACAACCGTAACAAATCATTTGGTGGACGGGTAGCCTTCCTGCCGGTTCCCTATCTTGAATTTGGTTTCTCCTATCTCGGAGCCAATGTGGTCGGGCCTGAAGACCATGACACAGAGGAAAATCTGGTTGGGAACTATGACCTGATTGGCTTTGATGCCTCATACACACGCTCTTCATTCGATATCCGGTTCGAATTTCTGGATTCCAGAATCCGGGGCCTGGAAGATGAGGACCATCTGATAGCTGCGGTTGGCAGATTGGTTCCACTCTCTGTTGGTCCCGAGGAGGAGGCAGAGCTGCTTGAGACAAATGCAGACTGGAGAGCCTGGTATGCCCAGGCCGCGTACAGGCTTGACGGAATTAGCGATCACAGGATCATAAAGAATCTGGAACCCGTGATTCGCTACGGACGTCTGCGACAAAGCGGCAACCACGAGCTGGAAGAAGCAAACGAGAATCAACTGACCCTGGGTCTCAATTACTGGTTGGCACCATCCGCTGCTTTGAAGCTGGCGGTTCAACTCCGGGATTTCCGGGACCCGGACCGCGCCGATGAAACAATCTTCCAATTTCAGGTGGTCTACGGCTTTTGAAATTGATAGAAAGGAAGCAATCATGACCAAAAAATTAGCACGCACATTCCTGACCATAGGGCTAATGAGCCTCATTCTGGCCTCTCCGCTGTCAGCTCAGCAAGACACGGAAAACGCCGATCCGATGCAACTGGCGCGAGGGGCTAAGGCGTGGGCTGAAAACTGCGCCCGCTGTCATAATTTGAGATCGCCGAGCGATCTGGATGACGAGGAGTGGCATGTTTCGGTCATTCATATGCGAATCAGGGCTAATCTCCCGAAAGCAACAGCCGATGATATAATGGCGTTTCTGCACGCCAGCAACCGGGACCAGAAATGAGACTGAACTCGTGCTGAGAAAGGAAATATGATGACGGGACTAACCGTAGGCAAGATGGCAGTGATGTTCGCTTTCGGTTTGGGCGGTCTGGTCCTCTCGGCGCTATCGGTTAGCGCCGACCATGCCGAGGGTGATAAGGCTAGCGGTGCCACCGTCTATAATGGCACCTGCGTTGCCTGTCATGCCGATAATGGCAAGGGCGCATTTCCGGGCGTTCCCAATTTTACCAAGCGCAAGGGTCCGCTCGCTAAATCCGATCATGAACTTGCACTCAACATCATCACTGGCTTCCAGAGCCCTGGCTCAATGATGCCCATGCCCGCCAAAGGTGGTGACCCCAATCTGACCGAACAAAACGTCATGGATGTGATCGCCTATTTGAGAAGCGCCTTCGGAAAGAAATGATCACCACAAGCTTGGCAAGCTCCTGAAGAAAAAGACCAAAGACAGAGAAGGTCGGCTCGGGTACAATCCCGGTCCGGCCTTGTGGATATTGAAGTGACTGTGGGGGGAATCATGAAAAACTTACTTATTAAATCCGCTCTTCTGGTGCTCCTGGTGCCGCTTTCCGGATTTGCACTGGCTGAGGAAGATAGCTCTGTGCGTCTCTTTGAAGCGCTTGATGTCTTTGAACTGGAATATGCAAGCGACCTGCAGGTCTCCCCCGATGGCAATCAGATACTCTATGCCCGGTGCTCCAATGATATTATGCGTGATTTCACCCGTTCCAACATCTGGATCATAAATAAAGACGGATCGGGCCACCGTTCACTCCTCTCCGGAAGAGAGAGCGCATCTTCCGCTCGCTGGTCACCGGATGGCGGTCGAATTGCCTATATATCATCGTCGGAAGGCAGCCCGCAGCTTTACGTGCGCTGGATGGATACGGGGCAAACAGCGCTGGTGACAAATTTAACCCAATCGCCCTCGGCCATAAGCTGGTCGCCAGACGGTAAGTGGATAGCCTTTTCCATGGCTGTGCTGGCAGAGACCAAGCCCATGATTTCTGCTCCTCCAAAGCCAAAAGACGCGGAATGGGCGCCTGAGATGAATGTGATTGAAAGCGTCACATACCGTTTTGACGGTCGGGGGTATCTGGTGCCCAGTCACAGCCATATATTCGTTGTTCCCGCAGAGGGTGGCACACCCTGGCAATTGACCAGCGGGGATTATAATCATGCCGGGTCGTTATCCTGGACACCTGACGGCAGCCAGATTTTCTTTTCAGCGAACCGAAGCGCTGATTGGGAATATGAATCCTTTGCCGAGAGCGACATTTATTCGATCAATGTAACGGATGGCCTTTTGACACAAATTACCAATCGGCAGGGCAGCGAACGATCGCCCATGGTCTCACCCGATGGTAGGCATCTCGCTTATTTGCAGGCCGATAATAATCATCTGGCCTATGAAAATACCGTGCTTGTGGTCGCCGGGCTTGGGGGTGTTAATCCAGAGATATTGACCGGCAGCATGGATCGCTCGGTGGGGAATATCAATTGGGCGGATAACGGCACGGGACTTTATTTTCAATATACGGACCGCGCCAATGTGAAAGTTGGTTTTGCATCGCTTTTCGGGAATATTGACCACATTGCTGAAAATCTGGGCGGAACCACTCTGGGCCGGCCTTATTCCAGTGGTTCCTATGATGTGGGGGCAGGGACCGTTGCCTTCACCAGTGCCAGTGCCACGCGCCCGGCAGATGTATCGGTCGTTACCGGCACAGGCGAGTATCGCCAGCTTACATTTTTGAATGAAGATCTGTTCGGACAAATAACTTTGGGCCAGGTTCATGAAATCATTTATGAGTCCGCGCTGGATGGCCAGGAAATTCAGGGCTGGTATATAACGCCGCCTGATTTTGACCCGGCAAAAAAATATCCGCTTATTCTTCCGTACTTTGTTTTTATATATTGCAGCTTAGGCATTTTTCTTTTGATCTTTTTTATTAACCAATATAAGTTTCTTTTACAATTTCATTATCTTTATAACAAGAGCAGACCTCAGTATAATCATTATAATAATTTAGATTTAGGCCAAGTTCATCTCCTTCATTTCTTCTCCAACACTCTAAATCTCCCAGCTTTGCCTCTATTATTTCCTCTCTTCCTCTTCCAAGTGAATCTCCATAACTTCCAACAATCTTATACCAATATTGTTCATCAAATTCAACAGACGCATCTTCATATCTTCTATTCATAGTTACAATAGGCTGATCAAACTCATCAAAGTCAGCATCACTACTGCATTCACTTTCTG